>NZ_QUDI01000013.1:0-113328 GCF_003477465.1 Parabacteroides sp. AF48-14 | reverse complement strand
CTTCCCATTCCGAACAGAGAAGTTAAGCCCAACCACGTCGATGGTACTGCGTAAAAGTGGGAGAGTAGATAGCCGCCGTTTTAAAAGCGAAAGCGAAGTGAAGAGGAGTTAGTTCAAATGAACTGACTCCTTTTTCTGTTTATAGAAGAGACACAAAAAGCGCTGACAGTTTTCAAAAACCGTCGGCGTTTTTTGCGAGTAAGACGCAAGTCTTTATAGTGGAAAGATGCTTATGCTTTATCCCGATAGCGTACGGCTGTTCCGGCTGCCGTGACCATAAGCATACTGCCTGTATCGCCTACTGTTTCATAATCCAGATCGACCGCTATCACTGCATTGGCTCCCATCTGGGCGGCTTGCTGGCTCATTTCGGCTAATGCGCTGTCTTTGGCCTTGCGCAATACGCTTCATAGGAACTGGCGCGGCCGCCTACTATATCACGAATGCTGGCAAAGAGATCTTTGAACAGATTGGCTCCGATAATCGTTTCGCCGGAGACGATTCCGAAGTACTGGGTTATTTCTTTTCCTTCGAGGTTGTTTGTTGTCGTTATTAACATGGCTTTGTTTTTATGATATATGGCAACAAATATATTTATTCTGTGGTATATTGCGTTATCTTGCTATATAAAAAAGACGAAACGGTTCCCTTTTGCATAAGAGAACCGTTTCGTCTTTAAAGCGATGCCTGTCCGTTTATCAAGCGATGCCTGTCGGTTTGAAAGCCGATAGGCATCGCTTTTTTTAGTTGTGTGTCTCGCTCATTATAAATTCCAGTTTACCGCCTTTGACGATGTCGCTGTGGTTGATAAACGGAGTATCGAGTACCTGGCCGTTCAGCTTAACCTCTTTTACATACTTGTTGGCAGCGCTGTTATTCTTTACCAGAATCTCGAATATGCCGCCTTTCACGTGGATCAGCGCCTTGTCGACCATTGGCCGTCCCAATGTATAGACTGGAATGCCCGGGGAAACCTGATAGAGTCCTAACGCACTCAGCACATACCAGGCGGACATCTGTCCGCAATCCTCGTTTCCGATGATACCGTCCGGCTCGTTGGTGTAGAAGTTTTGCATGATCTGATCCAACCGTTCCTGTCCTTTCCAGGGCGCATCCGTCCAGTTATACAGGTAGGCCATGTGGTGGCTCGGTTCGTTACCGTGGGCGTATTGGCCGATCAATCCGGTGATATCGCCGGATGCTTCTTCTCCGTCAACCTGGGAGGAAGTCGTGAACAAGGTGTCCAGACGCGTTTCCAGCTCTTTCCTGCCTCCGATCGTAGCGATAAAGTTGTCCATGTCGTGCGGGGCGAAGAAACTCCATTGGAAGGCGTTTCCTTCGGTGTAATCACTCTTCATGTGTGATGAGTAGCGGGGATTAAACGGGGTACGGAAGGAACCGTCGGCCATCACACCGCGCATCATCTTGGTTTCCGGGTCCAGATAACGTTTGTAGTATTCTGCTTTTGCAGCATATTCTTTGGCCAGTTCCATATTGCCGGCTTTATCGGCGATCTGGGAGATGCACCAGTCGTAGTAAGCCATTTCGAGCCCCCAGGAAACCGATTCAGGGACGGAGTCTGCCGGGACGAAACCATATTTTTCTTTAAAATAGGGATGACGGGTAATCAGATCCAGTTCGCGTGTCCCTTTGAACTTCTCCGCCAGATCATCCCGGTAGACCGAAGAACGTGCACCGGCTTCCGCCCATAGGTTCAAGTCACCTTCCGCCAGGTCTTTGGTCACCAGGTCCGCCAATACGGATACGGCCGGATAGCCGACCATACAGCCTGTGTAGCTCGAAGCCAACGGCCATTTCGGAAGGATGCCACCCTCTTTATATCCCTGTACCAGCACTTTCCCCCAATCGGCAGCCCGATCCGGCTGGATGATGGTCATCAGCGGATGGAGTGCGCGGAAGGTGTCCCAGAGCGAGAATACAGAATAGTTCACATACCCCGGCTCTGCCCGGTGGACTTTCTTGTCCATTCCTAAGTAACGTCCGTCTACGTCTTGGTAGGCATATGGAGCGATCATCGTGTGATAGAGCGCTGTGTAGAAGTTCACCATTACTTTCGGGTCGGAGCTTTCAATCTGGATATCGTTTAAAGCTTTGTTCCAGATGCCTGCCGATTCCTGGCGTGTGGCCTCGAAATCCCAGCCCGGGAGTTCGGCCAGCATATTCTTTTCCGCACCATCCGTATCGACGGGGGAAATCGCCACTTTTACATAAAGCGGTTTACTGCTTTCGGCAAACTTATAGTGGAACTTCAGGCCGTCTGTTGTATGAAGGCGGAGGAAGAGAGAATCTTTCCGCAACTCCCCGCCGATATATTGGTAAAGCGTCTCGATCGGTTCGGAGAATGTGATCCGGTAAGATACGGAATGGAAATGCGCCCATCCTTGTGTCTTGACAGTTCCTTCTACCGTCGAATCATTTACAAAGAGATATTCGTTGCCCACCAGTTTATGTCCCCAGTTCGGCTGCAAGACGTGTCCGAGGTCGAGCATCACACGGCGATCTTTCGGATTATCGTACGTATATTTATGGAAGCCCACGCGGTCCGTACTGGTCAGTTCCACGTTGATCCCGAAGTTATCGAGACGGACGGCGTAATAGCCCGGCGTTGCCTTTTCTGTTTCTTTTTTAAATGTCGCAACCGGTTTGATCGAATCGCCGCCGGAGAAAGGAAGAATCGCCACATCTCCTAAGTCGCCGATTCCTGTGCCTGACAGGTGCGTATGGCTGAACGCGTATATCTGGTTATCATCGTAATGATATCCGCTGCTGGCATCCCAGCCCATGATATGTGTATCCGGACTGACCTGCACAAGTGCAAACGGACGGGTTGCACCGGGAAAAGTATGCCCGTGAAATCCGGTTCCGATAAATGGGTTTACATACTGAATTTCATCACGTAGCTGTTCCTGGTCGGACGGCTGGCTGCAAGCTGCCAGAAAACCAAGCACAGCAGCCTGAAGGAATAGGACTGTCTTCTTCATGTTATATTATTTGTGTTTTATCTCCTAAAAGGATAAATTATTATTTTCAACCATACAAAGGTAATGAAAAAGAACAATATACGGGAATTTCTTATTTTTCTTCCGAAAAAAAGTCACCGGAAATTGCAACCTTACCCGCCCCTCACTCGTCTATAATAACAGAGATGAGAACAGACGAATTTATAAAACGGATATTGCCTTTGAAGGATAATCTGTACCGGGTCGCTTTCCGGATTACGGGAGACCGGAATGTATCGGAACAGATTGTACAGGAAACAATGTTGAAGGTATGGAACCAGCGGGGGACGTGGATGGTGATTGAAGACTTGCCTGCCTACTGCCTGATGGTGACGCGTAATATGGCTTTGCAACGTACCTGTCTTTATTCCGGCAAGCGGGAACAGTTTGCCGTCAGGTAATTTTAGCGAGAGGGAATGATGGATTATAACCGGATACATATACTGCTCGATAAGTACTGGAGATGTATCACCACCATAGAAGAGGAACGCGAATTACGCAACTTCTTTTCCGGCAAGGTCATCCCTCCGGAATTCCGTCCTTACCAAGTATGGTTTCAAACTCCCGAAGCTGAAGAGCTGCCTCCGTTGGGCAGTGAGTTCGACCATAAAATCATCGAACGTATCGCCTGCGCCCGCAGGAAAAAATACCGGCGTCTGATTCTTTCGGCCTTGGCAGCTACTATTATCTTCTGCATTATTCTATTTATTCTTTTGCTGACTACTTCTTTTATTTCCGATAATGTTTATCTTTGAAGCACTAAGTATAATTTAATTTTAGTTACTATGAAGGCTAATATGAAAAAAGCGTTTGCGGCACTTCTCTGTATGATGATGTGCCTGTCTCTTTATGCGCAGGATAAATCAGGCTCGGTAGTCGGGAAGTGGAGTTACTCTGCTCCTGATGCTCCTTATGGCTATCAGGAAGGAACATGCCAGTTTAAGGAAAATGGCGGTAAGCTGTCTGCTGTCTTTACAATCAGTGGCTCTGAAATGACTGTCGGTGAGATCAAGAAGGAGAACGAAACGTATAAATGTGAATTCTATGTAGACGGAACAGACGTTTATTTGACTTTCAGACAAGTTGATAAGAATAAGCTGTCTGGAAATGCGGATGCCGGAGGAATGGAAATCCCTGTAGTATTCACCAAAACAGCTAACGCTGATTCTGCAAAATAGGCCATTCTGATATATGTTTACAGTCATTGGTATTATGTTCGCGGGTATTGCCGCAGGCTACCTTTTGCGCAAAATCGAACTTTTGCAAAAGATAGGCAAGCCGATCTCCTATACGATTTTTCTGCTTCTTTTCCTGCTCGGCATATCGGTCGGAGCGAATAAAGAGATCGTGGATAACCTGGCTACGCTCGGAGGACAGGCCTTTTTGCTTGCCTTGGCGGGCACGGCGGGAAGCGTATTGGCAGCTTGGGGCGTGTATAATCTGTTTTTTAAAGAAAGGAGTCGCGGATGAAGGGCAGCTTGATTGTTGTCGGGTTCTTTGTACTCGGTTGCCTGTTGGGATGGAGCGGCCTGCTGCCGGATGTGCTGGTCAAGGGCGATCTTACGGTATATGTGTTATATCTATTGATGTTCCAGGTCGGGCTGAGTATCGGAAGTGACAAGAAATTAAAGGAAATACTCGGCAGTATCCGTCCGAAGTTACTTTTAGTTCCTTTGTCTACGATTGTCGGGACACTGGTCTTTTCCGCTTTGATCAGCTTGTTGCTTTCAAAATGGAGTGTGTTCGATTGCCTGGCGGTGGGAAGCGGTTTTGCCTACTACTCGCTTTCGTCCATCCTGATTACGCAGTTGAAAGAGCCCTCTTTAGGTGTCCAGTTGGCTACCGAATTGGGGACTATTGCGTTGATGGCAAATATCATGCGTGAGATCATGGCTTTGCTTGGCGCTCCTCTTTTTGTGAAATATTTCGGACGGTTGGCGCCAATCTGTGCCGGAGGTGCCACGACGATGGATACGACTTTGCCGATTATTACCCGCTATTCAGGGAAAGATCTCGTCTTCGTCTCTATCTTTCACGGGATAATTGTTGATTTTACTGTCCCGTTCTTTGTGTCGTTTTTCTGTTCGATGTAAATGCTCTTTAATTACGTTGTATCCCTGTTTTGTGGATGAAAAAGAGTATATTTGCTGCAGGTCTTATTTGATATGAATAAAGTCGGTATCCTGTTTCTCCTGTTTCTTTGTTACTTTTTCCTGCCGGTGAAAGGACAGGCTATCGACTTGTCACTTTTCCTCGATACCGTACAGATTCGCCACTATGCCCCTATGCGTTCGATGACACGGATCAAGGTAGCCCCCTCCGACAGTATCTATGTTGACAAATACGGTGAGATGCGCTATTACAACTCCGACACACTTTTTCACTACCTGGCAACCCGTGGTTATCACACCGTTGAAGACGAGCTTTATTACTATTATTATGATATAGTATCTTACATGAGTGATGTCCGGGCCGCAGCCGAGATCAGGAAAGTCCGGCAAATGGCCCTCCGTTACAACAACCCGGAGATAACCTATGCTGCCGAATTTCTCCCCCTTCTGGTCAACCTCTCCAGGGCCGACAGTACCCGCTTCGATGCCGCTATGGACGATTTGTACAGGCTGGCCCGGAAAGTAGCGGCCGAAGGTAACACCAGAGAGGAAATCTTCCTTCTCCGCCTGATCTTTAACGAGTCTTACCTCAGCGGCCATTATGCCAGGGCTTTCCGTTTCGCCCGGCTGGCAGCTGCCCGGCTCGACCAACTGACCGACGAAGAGTTCTTCGACCGGAAAGCCACCTATTTCATGATAGGAAATGCCTACCACGCATTCCGGGATTATGATCGCTCCATTCCCTACCTGAAAAAATCCCTGCGTGACGACGGGCCCCGCCATATGGCAGACCGCGCTAACTTGAGGGCGCGACATAGCCTGGCTGAATATTATGCCTCCATTGGTGATCTCGAACAGTCGGACTACTATTTCCTCTCCATGTGGAACAGTCCTGACCAGGTAAAGATGCGTCCGGTGTATGATTTGATTGCCCTTACAGGTCTGGCCGGCAACGAGATGAAGCGGGGACGGTTTGATGTACCGTTACGTATATTCAAACTTTGTTTACCTGCTTTAAAGGAGGAGAAAGCTTCGTCGCTGTCTACTGCCGTCGAGTTGAAAATGGCCGAATGCTACTTGGAGAAAGACGACCCGGGGGCAGCATATGCCATACTCGACAGTGTCCACATGAATCCGGATTCGGCCGATGAGAATAGCTGTTACTATTATTCTCTTCTGAACCGCTACTATGCACACCGGGGCGACGCTCTCAAAGCCCGTTGTTACCTCGATTCTATGATGACGGCTTTCCGCCGGTATGAAGATAAATACAATACCCTGATTATCCTTCGTGCCGAGCAGGAGCTCTTTGAATCGGAGAACGCCCGGAAGGAGCTGCAAGTCAAGTCCTTCCGGCATGTGTCGGTTGTCATGGGAGTGACGGCGGGAATCATCTTGATTGCTCTGATTATTATATCTATCCTTTACCGCAAGAAACATCAGGCCTATCGTAAACTGGCCTCCCGCAGCCGCGAGTGGGCAGAGAGTACTTCGCGTGTTGCGCCTGTCGTGCCGGCCGATAACATAGATGTATCACTGATGGAAAGCATAAACCGACTGTTTGAGGATGAGCAAATCTATCTGAATGCAGATCTCAACCTTGAGACTCTTTCGAAACGCCTGGGCGTCCACCGCAACCTGATCTCGAAAGCCATCAATACTGTTTACGGCAAATCTTTCTCCTCTTTTGTCAACGAGTGTCGTGTCCGCCAAGCGATCCTTCTGCTTTCCGATCCGGCAAACGATTCTCTCTCGTTTGAGGCTATCGCTTTCGATGCCGGATTTGCAACCCGGCAAACTTTCTACCGTGTCTTTAAGGCGCAAACCGGTATCAATCCCGCTACATATCGCAAAAACAGGGAGGCGCAGACAGAGCCATAGCTCTCCCGAATAACATCCCGACACCGGTGAAATGTCATTCTCTTGCCCGGAAATTTGTCTCATTTTGCAATTTGTGACAGATTCTTCCTCCTTCTTTTATAGATTGCTGCTGAAAATAGATGTGAGTATGTCCGTACTTTGGCCTGTCCCTTTGCGGCTCTGTGGTAAGCATTGGAGCAGGAAACTAAATAAACGATTATCAATGAAAATGACAAATATTATGAAAGTAAACATTTCCACTTATCCGACAGCCTTGCGCCTTCTGGCTACTCTGTTCTTTTTCTTATTATTTACCCTTCCGGCAGCAGGGCAGGAGGGTGATGGTTCGAAGAGCACGATAGAGAATGAAAACGGTGGTGACGGCACAAAAGGTAACCCCATCCTGATAGCCACCGCCAAGGAACTGGCGTATTTCGCACAGCAGGTGAATGACGGGGGGAAGAAACTGTCGTATGGAACGGATGGGGAGATAGATAAAAGCGGAGAACAGAATTATAAAGGCGGCTTTTCCGGCTACTACTTCGCCCTCTCCCGCAACATCGACCTGGCCGGGATAGAGTGGACGCCGATAGGGACGTATATGCACGATTTCTGCGGCCATTTCGATGGCCAAGGCCATGTCGTGAAGGGGTTGAAGGTGGATATGAGTAATGGAAGCGGTTATATATACGCCGGATTATTCGGCTGCATATATGACGGCACGATCCAAAACCTGGGTGTCGAACTGTCGGATGATGGGATAAAGGCGGGTTCAACCGGCGGGGTTGTCTATGCCGGAGGAATAGTCGGAAAGATAACCGGATCTGGCGGAGCCGCCACCATCCGTAACTGCTACGTGACGGGGAGCGGGGGAGTGACGATTACAGAATATAGTAGGGGTGGTTCTGCTTATGCCGGAGGAATAGCCGGATACGTGAATAAAGCAGGTAGTGTCGGCACTCAAAGCGTAACCCTCACCCATTGTTACGCAACGGTCGATGTGACAGGATTAATATACACCGGCGGTATTGTCGGAGAGCTTGAAGACGGAACCCTCTCCTTCACCTACGCCACAGGAACGGTGACGGGAAAGAATGGAAGTGCCGGCGGCATTTGCGGGTATAGCTACGAGGGATCACTCACCAACAACTTGGCATTGAATAAAGAGATAAGCGGCAGCGATAGCTATAGCGGCAGGGTGCTCGGGCAGAATTCTTCTTCTTCTACAACCCTCGGCTCCAACTATGCCAACCCCGATATGCTCGTTAACGGCCAGCTCGCCGCCGGTACAGACGCCGGTTCAAACTCCGGCGCCGCTACCTGGTCCGATAAATTCAAGGATGATCTGATCGGAACAACGCCCGGTAACGAAACCGCCTGGAAAGACGCCTGGGAATGGACAGACGGGCAGCTTCCGCAGTTGAAGATGATAACGGGCGAAGACGACAAAGGCAAACCCACCGGCTACAGCGAGAATGCGTTCGGCAGCCAACCCTCAATAAGCGTCGGCGACTATCTGCCGCACGCTCCCTGGGCTGACTGTGCTGCAACCTCTATCGCAAATTCCGGCACCGGCACAAAAGGCGACCCCATCCTGATAGCTACTCCCCAGGAACTGGCGTATCTGGCGCAGCAGGTGAATAATAATGAGAAATTGAAGGTTGGCGGTGATAACAGTACCGAGATTGACAACACAGACGCTTCTCTGGCAAGTACTTCGCCCTCTCCGCCACCATCGACCTGGCGGGGGGAGAGTGGACGCCGATAGGGACGGGTGGCCAAGGCTACCCGTTCTGTGGCCATTTCGACGGCAAAGGCCATACGGTAAGCGGCTTGAAGATGGATCTTCACGTCGAAAGTGGCGATGACAGTTGGACTTTAGCCGGATTATTCGGCTATGTAAAGGACGGCACTCTCCAAAACCTGGGTGTCGAACTGGCAGACGCCGGGATAGTGGTGTCGGCGAAGAAAGGGTATGTCTATGCCGGAGGGATAGCCGGAAAGATAACTGCCTTTAGTAGTGGGAAAACCGTCATTCTCCGCAACTGTTATGTAACAGGAAAAGGCGGCGTGAGGATAACCGGGGCGGGAAAGGATGCTTATGCCGGGGGAATAACAGGCCATACCGTTGAGAGAGACGGTATAGTTCGGATTACCCACTGTTACACCCTGGTCGATGTGGAAGCGACAGGCACTAGAGATTCTTATGCCGGTGGTATTGCGGGATATGCAAATGGGGAACTCTCCTACACCTACGCCACAGGAAAGGTCGAGGTAAAGGGGGGAACTACCCTTGCCGCCGGCGGTATTTGCGGCTCTCCCCAGGATAATCTATCGAACAACCTGGCTTTGAATGGAGAGATAATAGGAAGAGGTTATTTTATTCATCGAGTGAGGGGTGAGGGGAGAGACTCTGGCTCCAACTATGCTTCTACCCAAACAAAGGTAAACGGCTCTCCCGTCCACAGTAACGACCCGTCATCCTGGGACGGCGCCGACACCTGGCTCGATACCTTCGAGGACGATTTGAAAGGAGTATCGGACGAAGCCGAAGCCGCTTGGAATGCTGCCTGGACATGGACAGACGGGAAGCTTCCGCAGTTGAAGATGATAACGGGCGAAGACACCGACGGCAACCCCACCTATGGCGACTGGACGTCCGACACCCAGCCGTTGATAGACGCTCCCGGTCTACTACCCGCCCGCCCGAAGCTTTATATCGTGCAGCCTGCTAAAGGGGGCAAACTGCAGGTGTTTGACGAAGCCACTGGATTAGACATATTAGATGGCTACGCTGTTACCCCCGGCATTACCCTGTCGCTGAAGCCTTCCGCCGCCAACAATTACCGCTTCGACGGCTTCTTCTCCGGCACTACCGCTGATGATGTCACCACCCCGGTATCCGGCACGACCATCCCGATGCCCGCCGCCGACCTCTGGCTGAGTGCCCGCTTCACCTACGTGGCGCCGCCACCACCTCCTACGGTCTACCACACCGTCACCCTTCCCGCCGTAGAGGGAGCCGTGACTAACCCCAGACCGGGTTCTTACACGATCGAAGCCGGGAGAACCTTCCGCTTCTATCTCACGCTCGACACCGCCTACTCGGAGTCGCAACCTGTTGTCACGACTGACCGTGGCGAGACGCTCACTGCCCGCAGCAGCGACGGCGCCTACCTGCTGAAGAACGTCCTCGGCGACGTCGAGATCTACATCGACGGCCTCTACCCCAACTTGCCGGTAGCCAACGAGTCGATCACCGACCCGCATGCCGCCGATCGTTCCGCTCTTCCGCGGATTTGGACGGAACCGTCTGCACTTTGTATCCTGCTCCCAGACGGTTTCTTAGCTGGAGTCAATGCCTCCGCCATCCCCATCCGCATCCTCTCGCTCGACGGCCGTTTGGTAGACATCTTCAAGGCAGCCCGGGGCTGAATCGTCGGCAATTGCCGACGGGAGTCTATATCGTATGGATCGGCGATATCGTCCGTAAGGTAGTGGTGCGAAACTAAGAAAAAGTGAACCTGTAAATGATGATTTAACGGTGTGTTTGCTCGTATTTACCGGACGCAGACGGGCGCAGATTACGCAGAAGAACGCAGACTTATTTTCTTTTAAAACAATAAATGATCTGCGTTCCTCTGCGCCGTCTGCGAAATCTGCGTCCGGTAATACAAACGTAGCGACGCACCGATAAATCATTATTTGTTGTTTCAAATCTGGCAAATAATGGATCAATAACGGATAAACATCGGTTCTCTATTGTATGTTACGGCTGTATTCTTTTTATGTCACAACTGTCTTCCTTCTATGTTACAGTTGGATTTCTTTTGTTTCACGATTGTGACATGAACAGCGAGTAGGTATGGAAGGAGCACACATCCCGTATCGCTCGTTCTATCTGCCGGGTGGTTCCTTCCTTTACGGCACAACAACCCCATGAAGCACTGCAATACCATTTTACAGGCGGTCTTGACAAGTCAGGACCTTCTTATACAGATACAGTGCTTATCCAGCAATTCGCGCATTATTTGTATGATGATGTCTTTATTTTCTTACTCCACTATCCATTGTTCGATATTCCTTGTCTCATTGCTGAAATTGATTCCGATCTTGAACAGTTTGCGCGGATCGGAGGCGAAAGGCTGTGCGTAATTCTTTTCGTTGATTTGCCGGAGGGCCTCTTCGGCAGTTCCGTTGAGTTTAAACTCCATGATATAGATGAAATCATTCGTTTGTAAAACCAGATCGATCCGCCCATTGGAAGTATGATATTCTGCTTTTACATAGAACCCGATCAGCTTGAAGACAATGAAAAGAACGTTCTGATAATGCAGTTCCAGATCACGGATTAATTCGTATGGCGTGTCGGCAAAGAAACTTTGCAGGCGGCGGAAGAAAGAGTCGTAATCGCCGCTTTCGATTTCACGAACGAATTTCTGTATGTTGAAAGTGGTGTCAACTTTTGTTATATTGGCATAGAAAGGGAGGAGGAATTTCATGAAACCCTCTTCCACTTCACGGTTGGGAAAGCCCAAGCGATAAGTGCCGAAACGTTGGTCGTATTCTTTGATTGTCAGATATCCGCTTTGATAAATGACGGGGATCGGGTTTGTGGAGGACGAATCGACACTGTTCAAGGTATCTTCATCTGTTTCCACATGAGCCATCTCGTGCAGATCATAGTCGTGCATCTTTAGCAATTCGACCAGATAAGTGGGTGTTCCTGTTTCAAACCAGTAGTTTCCGAACTTGCGCTTGGCGAAAGTGTTTAACAGGCTGAATGGATTGTATATGCCGATGCTGTCTTCCGTGAAGTGATAACCGTCGTAGTTCTCTTTCAGTACGGCGCATGTTTCCTCGTAAGTCATACGTTGTGCCTTGGCTAATTCTTCAATACCTTCTTTGAAATTGTCACGTAATTCCTGCTCGGTAATACCGCACAGGGCGACATAATCGTTCCACATCGACAGGTCCATCAAATTGTTTAATGCGCTGAACACGCTGATCTTGCCAAACTTGGTAACGCCTGTTAGAAAAGCAAATTTGATGTAGCCGTCCATTGTCTTGATTACGCTGTAAAAGGCTTGCAGAGTGCTGCGGAAAGATCGTTGCAGCTCTTCATTACCAATAGCTTGCAACATCGGTTTGTCATATTCATCTACGAGGATGGCAACGCGGTGTCCCGTCTTCTCATTAGCCCGCCGGATAATCCCTTTGAAACGGAGCGGGAGAGATGTTTCCGAAGGTTCTGTTCCATAGATCTTTTCCCATTGGCAAAGCGTATCATTTAATATATTCTCTATGCTTTCCGGCGTTTCATAT
Source organism: Parabacteroides sp. AF48-14 (assembly GCF_003477465.1). NCBI lineage: Bacteria > Pseudomonadati > Bacteroidota > Bacteroidia > Bacteroidales > Tannerellaceae > Parabacteroides > Parabacteroides sp. AF48-14. Next base: position 101,012 of record NZ_QUDI01000013.1, on the reverse strand, counting down.
TTTTCTGTGTTGAGATCCAAATGCAAGACGGGGCGCTTCACCCAGTCCTTTTCCAGTTTTTCAATGGCAAGTCCTTCGAAGAGTTCGCGTTTCCCTTCAAAATAGGCTTCGAGCGTGGAGATAAGTAAGCTCTTTCCAAAGCGGCGCGGGCGGCTGAGGAAATAGTAGTTGCCGTTTTTAACTAATTGATAAACCAAGGCTGTTTTATCAATATAAAAAAAATCGTCTTTGCGAATCTTTTCGAAGTTCTGTATTCCAACTGGATAAACCTTGCTCATGATCGAATGGTCTTTAGGATTCTGAATAATACAAAGATATGATTTTCCTGCTGATAAAACAATGTAGCCGGGGAAAGTTTTAAGACAAGAAAGGGATGTCCCGTCAAGAACACCCCTTTCTCTTTTGTTATTTGTTGCCTACTTCTTTCAGCATCTCTTTCACTGCTTCTTCCAACTGGCGGTCTTCGCCTTTCAGTTGGGATTCAGGAGAGTTGTAGACTTCGATGTCCGGTTCGAGTTCCTGGTTCTCGAGGTAGCGGCCTTGCATATCTTGCATGCCGACCTGCGGGATACCGAAGACGATCGTCGGGTCGATTTGTGATTCCCACCAGACGGCAGTCATTGTTCCCGGCACCGGTGCGCCGATCAGTTTGCCGATCTTCAACGTCTTGTAAGTCCAGGGGAAACCATGTGCGTTGGAATAGTTGTCTTCGCACATCAGTACGCACGACGGTTTGGTCCAACGGTTGAACGGGTCGTTACCGATGAACTGTCCGCGCGGAGTGAACTTGGCGTAAACTTCCCCGCTCAGCAGGATTGCCAGGTCTTCATGCAACCAGCCGCCGCCATTGTGGCGTGTGTCGACGATTACAGCTTCCTTGTTACGGCAACGGCCTAACAATTCGGAATATGTTTCGCGGAAACTCGGGCTGTTCATGCCTTGTATGTGCACATAACCGATTTTGCCGTTTGACAGCTTGTCGACCATCTGGCGTTTCTGTTCCACCCAACGTTTGTATAGCAGGTTGGACTGTGCGCCGTAAGTGATCGGTTTCACCTGTTCCTCGAAATGCTCTTTGGTTGCCGGATTATAGACGGACAATAAGATTTTCTTGCCCGCTTTTCCGTTCAACAACGGATAATAATCTTCGCCGCCCTTGATGCTTGTGCCGTCGATCTTCTCGATGATACAGCCCGGTTTGATTTTGGTATCGGCTTGTGTCAACGGACCTTTCGCAATGATTTCCATGATCTTCAATCCGTCGCCCGTATAGCTGTTATCGTAGAAAGCACCTAAGCTGGCTGTTGCCGGAGCAGAGGATGATGAGTAATAGCGTGCGCCTGTATGGGAGCCGTTCAGCTCGCCCAGCATTTCGGAAAGCATTTCTGCAAAGTCATAATTGTTGTTGATATGCGGAAGGAACTTTTCATACGCTTTTTCATATCCCGCCCAGTCGATGCCGTGGATTGCCGGATCGTAGAACTTCTCCAATACCTGACGCCAAGTGTGGTGGAAGATATATTCGCGCTCTTTGGCCGCGCGGTAAGCAAATTCGGCTTTGAATGCGATCGGCTTCGTCTTGCTGTCTTTGATTTCAATTTTCTTCAACTGGCCTCTCGATATGAGGAAGATGTTTTCGCCTTTCTTGTCGGAGAACATCGTGCCGCCACCGACACCTTTGATCAGCAGCTTGGTTGTGTTTTCCTTGAAGTTATGTTCCCACAGATCGTAACCGTCTTCGAAAGCGGCGCAGTAATACAGTTTGTCGCCTTTCGGAGTCAGGACGGCATCACCTAAGAATGACGAATTGACCGTCAGGCGCATAACGCGGTCCTTACGGTTGGCCAAGTCGAATTTGAGCGGCTCGACCGGTTTGTCTTTCTCATCCTTTTTCTTGTCGGCGTCTTTATCCTTATCTTTTTTGCTGTCTTTGCTCTTGTCTTTGTCTTTTGCGTCTTTGTCTTTATCTTCGTCTTTCTTGTCCTTTTCGTCGTCAAGCAAAGCCTGTTCCTCTTTGGAAAGACGGAATTTGTCGTATGCTTCGGCGTCGAAGAACATGATATAGATATCGTCTTCTGCTCCCCAGCTGCCATGACTGCGGAAACCGGCACGGTCGGACGACCAGATCATGGCTTTTCCATCCAGCACCCATTTGGCATTGTTGTCGGAGTAACCGCTTTCGGTCAGGTTTGTCATTTCACCGCTGCCGTCGGCTTTAACGAGCACGATGTCCGTATTGTTCCAGCCGCCGATGTCGATGTATTTGGCAAGGAACCATTTGCTGTCGGGCGACCACTGGTAATACTGGTCACCATCGGAATAAGAATAGTTGTATTTGCCGTCCAGAACGGTACGAATCTGTTTGCTCTTCAGGTTGATAACACGCAAGGTCGTACGGTTTTCGAGGAAAGCGACCTCTTTGCCGTCCGGCGAATACATCGGTTGGAAAGAGGTCTGGCCCGTTACCACCAACGGTTCTTCTTTCAACTCCTGCGCATACGTGAAATATTTGTCGTCTTTGCGTACGAGGCTACTTTGATAGACTCCCCAAGTTCCTTCCCTTTCGGCAGAGTAAACCAGTGAACGGCCGTCAGGACTGAAATCCAGGTCGCGTTCCTGCTGCGGGGTGTTGGTGATCTGTTTGGTCGTTTCGTAATCGACGGAAGTCACATACACATCGCCGCGGACGATGAAGGCAACCTCTTTCCCGCTCGGCGAAACGGCAATGTCGGTCGCGCCGCTTGTCTTGAGCTGGTGGATCAGGTCGTTCTCTACTTTGTCGGAAACGATGCGGACATCGATCTTTTTCGGTTGTGCTCCCTCTTTTACGGTATAGATTTCGCCGTCATATCCGTAGCACAGGTTACCGTTGTTGTCCGAAGTCAGGAAACGGACGGGATGAGTCGTGTAGGTTGTGATCTGCCGGCTGTTTTTACCCGTCAGGTCGTTTTTGAATATGTTGAAACTTCCTTTTTCTTCGCTCAGGTAGTAGAATCCGGAGCCGTCCGGTGTCCATACCGGGTTACGGTCTTCCCCGCGGAAAGCTGTAATCTTTTTGAAGGAACGATCCTGTCCGAGCGTGCACAGCCAGATGTCGCGTGTGATAGACGACTGGTGGTGCTTGCGCCAGGGATCTTCATATCCTTTTTTGTCTTGATAAAGCAGTTTGTCGCCTTGTTTATTCAGCGACAGGCTTTCCATGGCGAGAGATGAGTAGAGTTCCGGGCGACCGCCGTCCAAGCTGATCCGGTAAATCTGCGGAAACTGTCCGGACGGGAACTGGCTGTCTTTGGCATCCTGCTGGATGGCAGCTGAGTAGAGGATGTGATTGGCATCGCTGAACGTTTCCGGATATTCGTTTGCAGAGTGCGTAGTCAGCTGTTTCGGCGTTCCTCCTTCCTTATCCACCACAAAGATGTCGAAATTTCCGTTGCGGTCCGATGCAAACGCAATCTTGTTGCCGTCGGGCGACCAGACCGGGCGTGTGTCGTGAGCCGGATGGGTTGTCAACTGGGTAGCTTTGCCACCATTTGCCGGAACCGTATAAATGTCGCCTTTGTAGGTAAAGGCTATCATTTCACCGTTCGGAGAAATAGCCGGATAACGCATCCATAACGGATCATTTTCGGCCAGCACATTGGTAGTAAATAGTAGTGCTGAGGTCAGGATTAATAAAGATTTCATACTCCGTGTTTTTTTAATGGGTGTAAAGATACGGTATTATTGTAAAAAAAGATATAAATAAGCTCAATAGTAATCGTTTAGTAGTTTATTTCTATCTTTACAGTCTTAAAAGCGGAGCAGACGGTACAATATGCACGAAACATCCATACATAGCGATACTATAAAAAAACTTCGGAAAGGATCATATGAGGCATTCGATACATTATATAATATGTATGCCGACTCTTTGTATGGATTTGCCCTGCTACATACAAAATCAGCGGTGCAGGCGGAAGACATCGTGCAGGAGACATTCCTCAAACTTTGGAACATACGTGCCTCTTTGTCAGTGGAAGGTTCCTTCAAATCCATGTTATTCACCATCGCGAAAAACCATGTGATAGATGCTTTCCGCCGACAAATCAATCGCCCTGAATTTGAAGATTATATCCGCTTCTGTGAGGATGAGAACTTGTTGGATAACACTTCAGTAGAGAAAATATATTATGATGATTTCCTTGAAAAATTAGCAATCGCCAAACAAAAACTGACGCCTGCCCAGCGGAATATCTTTGAGCTGAGCCGCGAGGAGGGAATGAGTAACGCCGAAATAGCCGCCCTCTCGGAGCTGTCCGAACAGACTGTCAAGAACCATTTATCCGCCGCCTTGAAGGTTTTGCGTGAGGAGCTGCGGAAATACAATTTCCTCTTTGCACTCTTCATTTAGTTTCACGGCACGGAACTTTAGTTCTTTGCTGATGAAACAAAAGTTCCATGACGGTGAAACTTTAGTTTCAAGCAGAGGAAATAAATGAAACTTTAGTTTCAAGTTGCGCTCGGTGGTGAAACTTTTTTGACGGGAGATAAAAGATATGCTTTAGAACATATAAAAACGCCTGGTACTATTTGAGTACTTCTTCGTGTAACTATAAACAATCGATAAATTATGACCGATTTATTTAATAAATTATATTCTCAATTCTTAAACGGAAAGACCGATCTGAAGGCTTTCAGGGACTTCAAGGAGTCCTTGAATCACCTTCCGGATAACGAACTGTCCGGAAGGATGGAAGCGCATTGGAATGAGAATAACGACTATCCGGTGATGGATGCCAGCCGTAAGCGGGAAATTCACCGGAGACTTCGTAAAGAAATAAATCTACTGAAGGATAACCAGTCAATCCGCTGGTCTCGTGTCGCCGTAGCGGTGGCCGTCGTAGCTGTGCTGGCTGTTTCCATCTGGAATTTTGCTCTTTTGCAGAAACAGTTGGGAGCAGAGGCGCCTTTTTTGGCTGAAGTTCCGGCAGGTAATAAAGTGCAGCTGACTTTGCCGGACAAAAGTTCTGTCAAACTCAATTCCGAGAGCTCTTTATCCTATACTTATATGAATGGTAAGCGCGTGACTCATTTGGAAGGGGAGGCTTATTTCCACGTTTCGAAAGATAAGGACCATCCTTTTGTAGTGCAGGTCGGAGATCTAAATATCGAGGTTTTAGGAACGAGCTTTAACGTCTGCTCATACCGGGATTGCGATTTGGTTGAAACCTCTTTGGTAGAGGGCTCCATCCGTCTTTACGATTCCCGATCTCCGGCCGAGTCTTTTATCCTGAAGCCATCCCAGAAAGCCATCTATTCCAAAAACAACCGGAAGATCAGTTTTCATCGTACGGACAATGTGAAAGAAACGGCCTGGACACAAAACCACCTGGTCTTCGAATCGGAAAAACTCGGTTCGGTGTTCCATAAGATCGAGCGTTGGTACGGCGTTAAGATTAACCTGCTCTGCCCCGAGATCTTAAACGACCGGATTTCCGGTTCGTTTAAGAATGAACAGCTTCCCTACGTAATGGAAGCGTTGAAGATACAATATGGGTTTAATTATGAAATCACAGGAAGCAATATAACAATCAATAAGTCTAATAAACATTAATAACAAAAAGTCCTATGAGATGAAACAAGTAGTAGTAAAAGAGAGTGTTTTTAAAATCAATTGTTTAATAGTTTTATTATAAACTTAAGTCTAACTTATACAATCATGAAGCAAGTGTTTTGGAGTATTGTACTCCTTTTCTTCTGTTCTACAATGTATGCGCAGGACATTTCGCAAAAAGTTTCGATGAATTTGCAGAATGTCACGTTGAAAGAGTTTTTCAATAAGATTGAAACTCAAACTTCTTTTTCAGTGGTTTATCGGGATGTTATCCTGAGTGAAAACCCTGATGTCGTAGTTTCCGCATCCAACCGTCCTTTAAAGGATGTGTTGACCCAGGTGTTGGATAAACAAGGGCTTTCCTACAAAGTCAGCAACAAGACAATTGTGATTGTCAAGGCTGCGGGTAAAGCTAAGTCTTCCGGCCAGCCGGCCAAAACAATCACGGGTGTGGTTGTCGACGAATCGGGTTTCCCGGTTGCCGGTGCGAACATTGTTGTGAAAGGTACGACCAACGGGACGATTACCGACATGGACGGTAATTTCTCGATCAGTGCCGCTCCCGGCGATTTGCTGGCAGTTTCTTATATCGGTTTTTTGCCGGTGGACATTAAAGTGTCCGGCAGCAATAAGGTCGATGTCTTGTTGAAGGAAGATGCACAAGGCCTGGAAGAGGTTGTTGTGGTCGGTTACGGTACGGTAAAGAAAAGAGACTTGACCGGAGCTGTCGCTTCCGTTAGTGCATCTAAATTACGGCAGTCCCGACTTCTACGGCTTCGGAAGCTTTGCAAGGACGTATTCCGGGTGTCGTGGTTTCCAATTCCAACTGGTCTCCGGGAGCGACGCCGAGCGTGATGATTCGTGGTAAACGTTCCATTACGGCCAGCAATGATCCGTTGTATGTAATCGACGGTGTGCCCGTTACCGGCGGTATGGGAGAAATCAGCCCGGCTGATATCGAATCTATGGAAGTGCTGAAAGATGCATCGGCAACTGCGATCTATGGTGCTCGTGGTGCAAATGGTGTTATCCTGATCACAACTAAGCAAGGTAAGTCGGGTAAGACTCAGATTGACTATAACGGTTATGTCGGAGCACAGACGATTCTGAATGAACTGGATCTGTGGACCGGTGCCGAATATGCGGAATACACCCGTGAGTCTTACCGGAATACGAGCAACTCTTCCATTCGTTACAATTCGGATGTTCCTTCCAGGGATCAGGACTTGATCTGCCCGGGATTCACCCGCGATGCGACAATTATGGAGTCTGTGATGATGGGCTGGGGTGAAAATGGCGTTTACGATCCTTCCCGTGTACGCTCTACGAGCTATATGGATGAGGTTACACGTACAGGTATGATCACTGACCATCAGTTGAGTATCCGTGGTGGTGGCGACCGCACGAACTTCCTGGCTTCGGCCACTTACAACAAGAATAACGGTCTTTTTAAGGATGAAGATTATGAACGTTATTCGATCCGTTTGAACCTGAACCATGAAATCAATAAATATGTGAAGATCGGTGCGCAGACACAGTATTCGCGCTCTGTCCAGAATCGTGGTAGCGGCTTGGCCGGAAGCTGGCGTTTGAGCCCGTTGGCAACATTGCGTGACGATGATGGCAAGCTGATCGAAATGCCGGGTACTTATAATGTGTACAACCCGTTGATGAACCTTGAGCCGGGAGCCGTGAGCCATCCGTTGAAAACAACCCGCTATTTAGGAAGCTATTTCCTGGATGTCAAGTTGCCGGTAGACGGTTTGAAGTTCCGTTCGAACTTGGGTATCGATTCCCGCACCGTGCAGGACTACGAATTCTATTCTGCCCGTACTTCCAACCGTGCATGCAGTACTTCTTCTGCGTCAAATGCAACCGAAAAGTACACCATGTTTACATTGGAAAATATGTTGTTCTATGATAAGACGTTCAACGATAAACATACTTTGGGCGTAACCTTACTGCAGTCTGTTCAGGAAGACCAGAAAGAAACCAATAAGATCGGAGTTGAAAATCTGCCATCCGATGTCCTGAAATATTATGATGTTTCTTCCGCGTTGCTGATTAACAATATCGGTAGTAGCATGGTGAAATGGAATATGGCTTCTTTCATGGGACGTATCAATTATAACTATTTAGGCCGTTACCTGCTGACTGTCTCTGCCCGTTACGATGGTTCTTCCCGTTTGGCTGACGGTCATAAGTGGGTGCTTTTCCCTTCTGCTGCTCTGGCATGGCGTATCAGTGATGAATCTTTTATGGAAAAGGCCGATTGGATGGATAACCTGAAACTGAGAATTGGTTTCGGTAAGACCGGTAACTCGGCTGTAGAACCTTATCAGACCAGAGGTAGTCTGGGTATCGTGAAATATCCGTTCGACAATGGCTCGACTGAAACAATCGGATATGCTCCTAATGTAATGGCAAACAACTTGCTGACATGGGAAACGACCGACCAGTGGAATTTAGGTGTCGACTTTGGTTTCCTGAGAGGCCGTATCAATGGTACGATCGATTTGTATTTGCAGAATACACATGACTTGCTGTTGAAACGTCAGTTGCCGGTTGTGTCCGGATTCCCTGAAGTTTTGTCAAATGTCGGCAAGACTCGTAACAAGGGTATTGAAGTTTCTTTGAATACGTTGAACATCGATACAAAAGATTTCCAGTGGACTACGGATTTGATGCTGTCTTCCAACAAGGAAGAAATTGTAGAGCTGTATAACGGCAAGCTCGATGATGTCGGTAGCAAATGGTTTATCGGCCAACCGATTAATGTTCATTACGATTATAAGAAAATCGGTATCTGGCAGGACACTCCGGAAGATCAGGCTGAGATGGCAAAGTATGCCGCCAACGGTACTGCTATTAAACCGGGCGACATTAAACTCCAGGATGTGAATGGCGACCATAAGATTACGGATGAAGATAAGCAAATCTTGGGTAACCCGCGTCCGAAACTGATTGCCAGCATGGTGAATACTTTCAACTATAAAGGTTTCGATCTGTCTGTCTTCCTGTATGCAAGTTTCGGTGCAATGCTTTACAACGATACGTATGCATTGGAACACTGCGGCCGTAACGGTGGCCTGAAGGTTGACTATTGGACTCCGAACAATCCGACTAACGCATACCCACGTCCGAGTGTCGACGAAGAACGTCCGGTATATATTGCCTCTACGTATTACGAAAAGGCAGACTATCTGCGTATCAGGACGATGACTTTGGGTTATACGCTGCCGAAGAATATATCCAAGAAGTTCATGGCTGAGAAACTTCGTTTCTACTTTACCGCCCAGAATCCGTTTGTATTCACAAGCTATTCAGGTATCGATCCGGAAGCATCCAAGATGAATGCGGCCGGTAATCCTGAAACGGGTGGTAGCGGTTACGGAACGCCGAGCGTAAGTTCCTGGATCTTTGGTGTAAATCTGACTTTGTAATTAATCTGATAAAAAAAGAATGAAAATGAAATCTATATATTGCTATATGTTGGCAGGCCTGATGCTTACAACTTCCAGTTGTAGCAGTTGGCTGAGTGAAGACGATGCTCCGGTAATGTCTTATGACTATTATGAAACGGAGGCTGGCGTCGATGCGGCTATTATCGCGGCATACGGTTTCCTGCGTTGGGGCGTAGGTGGTGAACGCTATAATGTCTTGAATGAGTTGGGTACGGACCTCTTTACGGAAGGTGAAGATGGCGTCTATCGCGAATCGTTCAACAAATACGCTACGCAGCTGAATCCGGATGTGGATATTTTATACGACCTGTGGGCAAACCACTATAAAGGAATCAGTGATGCGAATATTGCCATGCAGAAAATTATGGAATCATCCCTGTCGGAAAGCGTGAAGAGCAAGGGTTATGCTGAAATGCAGTTTATCCGCGCATTTCTGTATTTCGATCTGGTTCAGCATTTCGGACGTATTCCTTTGGTAACCGAAGGCAGTTTCGATATTCGTACGGATTTCAAGCGGGCATCAGTCGCAGATGTATATAAACAGATTATCAGTGACCTGCGTAATGCAGCAGAGGCTCTACCTGATAAAGTAGCCAACAAAGGACGTGCAACCTGCTATTCGGCTTCTCATCTACTGGCAAAGGTCTACCTGACACGTGGCAGTGCAATCGCGGACGCACGCGGACAGCAATCGACGGATATGGACAGTACGTTGTATTACGCTGAAAAAGTAATCAACAGTGGCGCTTATCAGTTGATGGACAATTTCTCTTCTTTGTGGGATCTTAAGAACCAGGGGAACTCTGAAGTTATATTTGCAGTACAGTTTACGACAAACCCGTTGTTTAACGGGAATGACGGAAATAAGCAGCATCTTTTCTGGTTATCCTGGTATGAAGACCAACCGGGTATGTTGCGTGATATAGAGAATGGACGTCCGTACCGTCGCCATGTCGCAACGAAGAAAACGATGGAAGAATTGTTTGACCATTTGCACGACTCCCGTTTCTATAAGAGCTTCAAATGGGTTTATTATGCAAACAATGAGAAAACATTACCGAAGTGGGAACCGCTTTCTTTTGACGGTACGGTCTATTTCACTCCGGACCCGGCTAAAGGTCAGGTTGCCGGCGATCTGAAATTCCATCTTGGCGATACGGCTATTTATTATACGATGCAAAAGACCGGATTGGATCCGAACAGCAATGAGATGCGTAAGTTCCGTGCCAATTATAACTATACTTATTTCCCGCGTGAAATGCATTCTATCCGGTATTTTCCGGCTTTAGTGAAATGGCTGGATAATAATCGTACCTCCATCGGTGAAGAAAAAGGTGGTCGCGAATGGGTTCGTATGCGTTTGGCAGAAACTTACCTGTTGGCTGCCGAAGCTGCCGGTCGTAAAGGCGATTTTGACAAGGCTGCCGAATATATCAATGTAGTCCGTAAGCGTGCCGCTTGGGCAGAAGGCGAACAGAAAGACCAGCAGATCTGGCTGTTTGAAGGCGGGACAAATAATACGCAGAGCACTTATGACGCGTTGAAGGTAACGCTGGCTGATCTGCAAGGTGATTTTGTCGCTTTCATGCTGGATGAACGTGGCCGTGAATTGCTGGGTGAGATCAATCGTTGGGAAGATTTGAACCGTTGCGAACTTTTGTACGATTGGGTGAAGAGATATAATCCGGATGCTCTCTATATCAAACCCTATCATAAACTTCGTCCGATTCCGCAGAAACATATCGACCGTCTGAATCCGGTGGGTGAGATCAGTGAAGAGCAGAATGAAGGTTATTATTAATGCTTATATTTTGATTTAATCGATATAGGATAATAGGTATTAATCAAGGATGGCCGGTTACGATGGAATAGATAATATTCCATTTGTAGCCGGCTTTTTTTTTGCTTATAACCAGGCTTTTCTGGAAAAAAACGAAGAGATATATGATTTTATTAAATCTTCTGTTTATCTTTGTTGCGTACAGTAAAAACGGTAAAGTGTTATCGTCAGTACAACTTTGTCGGTGAACACAAAGTTTATATATTGTCTCTTGATTGAAACCTCGAAATTTCAGAAGAACTAGCAGATAGTATGTGAATTTAGTTCACGTTATTTCTTGTCATACACAGACGAGTGTAAGTGCATTCGCGTATCCAAGATAAAAACGTGGGTAATTATCATATACAGCTAGTTACAGGTCTCGAGGTACCTTGTCAAGTGTATGTCGTTAATTCCCACGTTTCTTTATATAACCATCCAATAGGGGAATTGTTGGAGGCTATATGGGATTATTTCAGATAGAACCTATGCAAATAATGGAATTGCCTTTATCTATTGCATGCCTCCAAGAACAATGGGTGCAGTTTCTTTTGAAAAAGCTTGAGCCTGCCAATATTACGGAACTTTTTTGGCAATTACGTCCTTATGTCGTTTTGCATCATGTAGAGTTTCAAGAGTCATCGTTCTCTTTTTCCATATTCGGCGCAGTAAATTTCTCGGATATTATTAGTTTTATCCGGAAGGATGGGACTTTGGGTATTTTATTAAAGAATGGCCGTTTTTATTTGTTCTCCGATTCGAGTATGGACCGGCAATGTATATTGGTTTGTGATCCTGATTTTTATGAACAGGAGGGGAAAGCGTTATCTGCTTGGTCAAATTTCGTCGGTAAATGCCAATTATTGTGGTGGAAAATAAAGGAATATCTGCGCAGGAATATATTTTGAGCATTACTTTTTTTACCTTTGTCGGTAGACTAAACGATAGTAGGTATGAAAAAGAAACTTATCTTTTCTTTATTAGTTCTGGCCGGCGCTCCCTCGTTATTGATGGCGGCTGACGAAGCACGTCTGTTGCGTTTCCCGGCTACGAACGGCAATGAGATTGTTTTCTCGTATGCAGGCGACCTTTACAAGGTCCCGGCTACAGGTGGCGAAGCACAACGCCTGACTTCGCATGTGGGATATGAAATGTTTCCCCGTTTTTCCCCCGATGGCAAAACGATTGCGTTTACCGGCCAATATGATGGTAACACGGAGGTGTACACTATGCCGGCAACCGGTGGGGAACCGTTGCGTGTGACCTATACGGCCACTAATAGCCGTGATGATTTGGGCGACCGTATGGGCCCGAATAACATTGTGATGAACTGGACGCCTGACGGTAGCCGGATCGTGTACCGGAACCGTATCGGCGACGGATTCACGGGAAAACTCTTTACTGTCGATAAGGAGGGAGGCTTGTCCGATGTGATTCCACTTCCCGAAGGAGGCTTCTGCAGTTATTCTCCCGATGGCAAGCAGTTGGCTTATAACCGCGTGATGCGTGAGTTCCGTACCTGGAAATACTACAAAGGCGGTATGGCCGACGATGTGTGGATCTATAATCCTGAAAAGAAGACAGTAGAAAACATTACGAATAATCCGGCCCAGGATATTATCCCGATGTGGATCGGAGATGAAATCTTCTATATCTCCGACCGTGACCGGACGATGAATATCTTTGTCTATAACACGAAGACCAAACAAACCGGCAAGGTCACAAACTTTACCGAATACGACGTGAAGTTCCCGAGTGCGAACGGTAACACCATTGTCTTCGAGAATGGCGGTTATATTTATAAGATGGATGCTACGGCCAAGAAACCGGAAAAGGTTAATATAACGCTGACTTCCGATAATGTTTACGCCCGTAGCGAGATCAAAAACGGAGCCGATTATATTACGGAAGCAAGCCTTTCTCCTGATGGCGAACGCCTGGTTGTGACAGCCCGGGGAGAAGTGTTTAATCTGCCGGCCGACAAAGGAGTGACGAAGAATATCACCCGCTCGCCGGGAGCGCATGACCGGGATGCACAATGGTCGCCCGATGGTAAATATATCGTTTATATCTCCGATGCAACCGGTGAAACGGAACTTTATATGCAGGAAGCTGCCGGAGGCGAACCGATCCGGTTGACGAAGAATAACGACACTTATATTCGTGGTTTCGAATGGAGTCCGGATGCCAAAAAGATTGTTTATACGGATCGTAAGAACCGTGTGAACTTGTTGGATATTGCTTCCAAACAGGTGACAACTTTGTTGCAGGACCCGATGGGCGAACCCCGCGGCGTGACCTTCTCACCCGATAACAACTGGTTGACTTATACCCGTACGGCCGATAATGATTACAGCATCGTATATGTATATGACATTGCCGGCAAGAAGGAATATCCGGTTACGGATAAATGGTATAACTCCTCTTCTCCGGCATTCAGCACGGATGGCAAATACCTGATTTTCGCTTCAGCACGCGATTTCAATCCGACATACGGATCGTTGGAATGGAACCATGTCTATAATAACATGTATGGTGTCTATCTTGCGCTGTTGTCGAAAGATACGCCTTCTCCTTTTATGGAAAAGGATGCCGAGGTGGCTGTTGAGAAAGGAGAAACAGCGAAGAAAAAGGATGAGCCAAAGAAAGAAGAAGCCACCACTGCAACAGTCAAGATTGATTTCGACGGTATCACGGACCGTATCATTAAACTTCCGGTGAATCCTTCCTATTATGGGAATTTCTATTCGGATGGCAACAAAGTTTATTACGGAAGCCGTGGTGGAACGAAAGTCTTTGACCTGAAAAAACAGAAAGAAGAAGTTGTTGCCGATGGTGCGTCGATGGGTGTGGAGCCTGGTAGCAAAAAGGCTGTTTTCTTTAAGAACGGTGCGCTTTATGTGACGGATATTCCTTCCGGTAAGGCAGACCTGAGTGACCCCGTCAACCTGTCGAATATGAAAATCACAGTCGATTATCCGCAGGAATGGGCACAGATATTCGATGAAGCATGGCGTGCTTACCGGGATGGCTTCTATCTCGAAAATATGCATGGTGTGGACTGGAAAGCTGTCAAGACTAAATATTCCGTATTGCTTCCCTATGCAAAGACCCGTTTGGATCTGAACTATATCATCGGTGAGATGATCGGCGAGCTTTGCAGTGGCCACGCTTATGTGAATCCGGGCGAAACGGAACGCCCCGAACGGGTGAAAACCGGTTTGTTGGGGGCAGAGATATCGCGTGATAAAAGTGGCTTCTTCCGTCTGGAAAAGATCCTGCCGGGAGCGTCCTGGAGCAAGGAACTTCGTTCTCCGCTGACCGAACCGGGTATCGAAGCAAAGGCCGGCGAGTTTATCGTTGCCATCGACGGTGTACCGACAAACAGTGTGAAGGATATGTATTCCTTGCTGGTCGGCAAGGCGGATGTGCCGACTGAAATCTCGCTCAATAGCAAACCGCAATTGGCCGGTGCCCGCAAGATCGTGATCAGCCCGCTTGCAGAAGAATACTCTTTGTATCATTATAACTGGGTACAGGATAATATAAAGAAAGTTGATAAAGCCTCGAACGGCAAGATCGGGTATATCTACATCCCGGATATGGGTGTGGAAGGATTAAATGAATTTTCCCGCTATTTCTATCCGCAGTTGGATAAGGAAGGACTGATTATCGACGACCGTGCGAATGGTGGCGGTAACGTCTCGCCGATGATTCTCGAACGCCTTGCGCGTGAACCGTACCGTCTGACAATGCGCCGGGGTTCTGCTCGCGTCGGAACAGTGCCCGATGCCGTACAGGTCGGCCCGAAAGTCTGTCTGATCAATAAATATTCGGCTTCCGACGGCGACCTCTTCCCCTGGGGCTTCCATGCTTTGGGACTGGGCAAACTGATCGGAACGCGTACCTGGGGAGGTATTATCGGTATCAGCGGTTCCCTGCCTTATATGGATGGAACGGATATCCGTGTGCCTTTCTTCACCAGCTATGATCCGAAGACCGGCAGCTGGATTGTCGAGAACCACGGGGTCGATCCCGACATCCTGATCGACAATGATCCGATCAAGGAATGGAACGGTGAAGACCAACAGTTGAATCGGGCCATCGAAGAGGTGATGAAAGAACTCCAGAACCGCAAGCCTCTTCCCGGAATTCCGGCTCCGCGAGATTTTTCTAAATAAAGCAGGTGATGATTTAACAGAGAGCCCGCAAGCGAGATACACTTCGTGTCGCAGGCTCTCTGTTGCTGTCAGCTTCCGCCTTTTTATCGGACTCTCCGTTAAATCGTCCTTTATCGAATCAATTTAATTCAACTATTTTTTATGGAACGTTTCGCAGCAATCGATTTTGAAACAGCCAACAACCAGCGCAGCAGCATATGCAGTGTGGGCATCGCTATTGTAGAGGACAACAAGGTTATAGACTCGATCTATAGCCTTGTCCGTCCTACTCCGAATTTTTATACCCGGTGGACGACAGCCGTGCATGGTATTACGATGCAGGACACGTTCGATGCGCCCGACTTTGAAGAAGTCTGGGCCGGTATCGCTGCCAAGTTGCAGGATATTCCGTTGGTGGCCCATAACAGCCCGTTCGATGAGGGTTGCTTGAAAGCCGCCCATCTTGCCTACGACCTGGCCTATCCCAAATATCAGTTTTATTGCACCTGCCGCCTGTCCCGGCGGATGTATCCTTTCCTGGTCAACCATCAACTCCAGACCGTTGCCGCCCATTGCGGATACGATCTGACTTATCATCACCATGCGATGGCGGATGCTTATGCCTGCGCCCATATCGCCGCAACCATGATGCGGGAAAAAGGAGTGGAAAGGTTGTGCGATCTTTAGTTAGCAGACGGTTCGCCGGCTATTTTATCCACAACGATGGCAATCGCCCCGTCACCTGTTACGTTGCAGGCGGTGCCGAAGCTGTCCATCGCGATATAGAGGGCGATCATCAGGGCCTGAAGTGTCTCATTGAATCCTAACATACTCTGCAGCAGACCCAGTGCCGCCATGATAGCCCCGCCCGGAACGCCCGGAGCGGCAACCATCGTCACGCCTAACATCATGATGAAACCGGCCAGTGCCGTGAAAGTAACCGGCTCGCCCGACATATACATGATGGCCATTGCGCAGGCCGTAATCTTCATCGTACTGCCGGACAAATGGATAGTGGCGCAGAGTGGAACCACGAAAATCGCGATTGTTTCCCGCACGCCGTTCTTGACCGCCTGTGCTAATGTCACAGGGATCGTGGCGGCTGAGGACTGTGTCCCTAAGGCTGTCGCATAGGCCGGAAGCATATTCTTTAGCAGTTTGAGCGGATTCTTACCGCTGACGCCTCCGGCTATGGAGAACTGGATAAGCAGCAGTAACACATGCAGGACAAATATCACGATGATGACTTTCAGGAACATGGTAATCACGCTCAATACCTGTCCGCTCACCGTCATATTCAGGAAGATACCGAAGATGTGGATCGGCAGCAAAGGAATGATTACCACCTCGATCAGTTTGATAATGATCTTCTGGAAATCGGCGAACGTATCCCGCAGAGTAGTCCCGTTGATATAGGAAAGGCCGAGCCCGATCGTGAAAGAGAGTAACAAGGCTGTCATGACATCCATCAACGGTGGCATGGCAACCGTGAAATAGGGTTGCAGCATGAAATCTTCGGGGTTCTCCATAGCGGTCAGCTCCGCATTGACCGGAAGGATATGCGGGAAGATGGCGGAACTGCTGAAATAGGTAAAGAAGCCGGAAAAGATAGTCGAGCCGTAAGCGATCAGTGCCGTTATCGCTAACAGTTTGCCTGCCCCTTTGCCCAGATCGCCGATGGCCGGCGTGACCAATCCTAAGATGATAAGCGGGATCGAGAACGACAGGAAGTTTCCAAACAAAGAATTAAACGTAACAAAGATGCGGGCGATCCCGCCGGGCAGGAACTGCCCGAACACAACACCGGCTGCAATGGCAATGACGACCTTAGCCAGTAACGACACTTTCAGCTTTTTCATTTTTCCTTTTTATTTTGAACCCGAGCGCGGCAACCGTGATGCTCATCAACGGGCTGATTAGATTAAAGAAACAATAAGGCAGATAGGTGAATGTCGCGACCCCAAGGATCGTAGCCTGTGTCATACCGCAGGTGTTCCACGGGATCAGTACGGAAGTGACGGTGACCGAATCTTCCACCGTACGGCTCAGTAAGCGGCTTTCATAGCCTTTCTTTTCATAAATATCTTTGAACATATTTCCCGTCAGGATGATGGAAATATATTGGTCTGCCGTACAAATGTTGAGGAACAGCCCCGATGCAACCGTCGATGCAACCAGTCCGACCGTGCGCTTCATGAAGCGCAGGAACACAGACGTAATGCTTCCTAACATACCGCTTGCAGCCATTGCCCCGCCGAAACACATGGCACAAAGGATCAGCCATATGGTGTTCAGCATACCCGACATCCCGCGTGTGGAAACCAGGTCGTTTAGTTCCGTATTGCCTGTCTCGATCCCGGTACTGCCATAGAATGTCATCAATAGGCCTTTGAAGTTGGATTGCATGTCCTGTACCGGTAAACCGGAAATCTCCTGCAACAGATGTGGCTGGAAGATTAGGGCGAAGAGTCCGGCTAATGCCGCCGAAATGAACAGCGTGACGATAGACGGAACCCGCTTTGCAATCATAATACCGGTCGCGACCGGAACGATCAGAAGCCAGGGTGTGATATGGAACGTACGGTCGAGCGCTACCGAATATTGTGCGATCTGGTCGGTTGCCGTTGCCTCGTGAGAAAGACCGGCAACGGTAAAGATGATAAGCGTGATTACCAGAGAGGGTACCGTTGTAATCATCATATACCGGATATGTTTGAACAGAGGCGTGTCTGTCACTGATGAGGCAAGAATCGTCGTATCGGAAAGCGGGGAGATCTTATCGCCGAAATAGGCTCCCGATATGATTGCCCCGGCAATCCATCCGTCGGAGAAACCTTGTGCCTGCCCGATGCCTAAAAGGGCGATCCCGATGGTGGCGATCGTCGTCCACGAACTTCCCGTCATGACTGAAACGACTGCACAGATGATGCACGTGGACGTAAGGAAAAAGTTAGGGTGGATAATCTGCATCCCGTAATAAATCAGGGTCGGGACGACACCACTGATCATCCAGCTTCCCGACAGGGCACCGATAATCAGCAAGATGATCAGAGCTGTTGCGACTCCGGTGATATTGTTGATCATTGCCAGTTCCAGCGCTTTCCAGCGCACTTTACTGTATGCCATGGCGATCAGGCAGCAGACAGCAGTGGCTGTAAGCAATACGATCTGGCTTCCGCCGCTGAGGGCATCGCTGCCGAACGTGCGTATTGTTACGAATAAAAGGGCTACCAAAACAAGTATGGGAACCAGGGAAAGTAGGGGCGAAGGAATCTTCGTCGGATTATGCTCCATTCTCAATAATACTTATTCTATGTGTTTACTCCGCAAATTTAATAGAAAAGCAATGAATTACTTCTATTATGTAAGTGATTTTAAGAACGTATTAATGATTTTGCAGTAATAATCCCTTTAACTCTTTTACGCCTTCCGACGCTCCTTTACGGATGAACCGGATATCGTTGCGATAGGCTTTCACCTCTTTCGGGTCGATCAGGTAGATCGGCTGGCCCCGGCGGACGTAGTTAAGCAGTCCGGCCGCCGGATAGACATTGAGCGAGGTGCCGATCACCACGAAGATATCGCATTCTTCCACCAGGCGTATGGCCGGGTCGATCATCGGGACCGCTTCGCCGAACCAAACGATAAAGGGGCGGAGTTGCACGCCGTGCGGGTCCTTGTCGCCGATATGGAGGTCAGGGTTCTCGGGCGAGATATCGTATGTCGTATTCAAGTCGCGTACGGAGCAGGCTTTCATCAGTTCGCCATGCAAGTGGATGACTTGGCTGCTTCCTGCCCGTTCATGCAGGTTGTCTATATTCTGGGTGATGATCCGGACGTCGAACTCTTTTTCCAGTTCGGCAAGCCCGATATGCCCGGCGTTGGGTTTTGTGTTGAGCAATTCCCGGCGTCGCTGATTGTAAAAGTTGAGCACCAGTTCCGGATCGGCCGCAAAACCTTCCGGCGTCGCCACATCTTCCACCCTGTATTTCTCCCACAGTCCGTCCGAATCACGGAACGTCGAAATACCACTCTCGGCACTCATCCCTGCACCGGTCAGCACGACTAATTTCTTTTTCATAAGGCAGTTGTTCTATCAATCAAATTATCTATAGTCTCTATAAATTCAACAGTCATTGAATACATCTGCTTTGTCACTTCTTCGTCGAAATAAACGAAATCATCGTAATCCCCGTCCTGTCTGGCAGCAAATAAGTCTGAATAAAAGCGCATGCTGGATGTTGACAACTTCCCTGTCTTGACAAAATACAAACTCAACATTTGTCGTACTCCGCTATGTGTTTGTGCTTTGATTTCATGTTGTATCAATAACGCGGTTACAGCGTAAAAAGATGCATAATACATCCGGTTTACAGCTCCGTTCCAATAACCGTTATCCAGCATTAAGCGTGCTTCGTCTAATGTCCGGTGAGCATTATCTTTGCGTAGTCGTACCAGTTCAATTCTTTCTTCATCTGTCATAATAAGATCCCTTCCCGCGTAACATTTTCATAAAAAGGAGTAACCAGTTTTCCCCAAAGGCTTTTAACACGGACGATAGGGTTGATAATGACTCCGGTATCTATCTCTATGTCGTAAAGCGGATAGGTAACAGCATGTCTGTCTTCTATCGTGACTCGTTCTTTATTGAGCAAAATAAGCACATCGATATCGCTATCCGGCTTGGCGTCTCCCCTGGCTTCACTACCGAAAAGTATGGCCTGGGCATCCGGTGCTACCTGTTTTAATACATCTTTGATTCGATTGACTATTTCGGGACGTTTCATGACTGTTCCTTTCTTTTGTTATCACTTTACAAATATAGGAAAGAAAAATCATTCCGGCTTCCCAACTTTGCCTGCAAATAGGATGGCGCCCGTACTTTTTTCTTTCAGCACGTAGCCGAAGGGGTGGTCGAAACGGATTTCGGCGGGCTGGGAAGGATTTGCGGTTTCTAACATCCCTGCTATCGTGACGGCTGCCGCTTCCGTACCGGATTCATTCAGCTCGATGTATGTCTTCTGTTTCAGCAGCCCAAGATAGAGGTCATGCGCCGTTGACATATTGGCAAAGTTTGCATTAAATGAGTCGAAAGCATCATGGATACCGAGAGCTTCCATGGTTTCGATCAGCTCTTTTTCTGTTTTGATCAGGAAGCGGGGAAGATATATCGTTACTTCAGCGGGATGCATATTTTCGTTCCAGTTGAGCCATGTTTCCACATCCAGGTCTGCAATCACTTTATCGATATCTTTTTTCTTACGGTCGGCCGGGATGAAGAGAACCATGCTGAAAGCGCCGTTCCCGTAAGGCAATTCTATGACCTGCACGTCTTCGTCGACATAGTAATTGTGGCCTTGCGTCTGTCTCATGGTCGGGACCCTTACTATTCCGCCGCTTGCCAGATAGAATGTTTCGTCTTTCGTATCCGACTCCTTGAACTCGTTTTTCCAGAGGCCTTTGAAGTAGATCGCATTGATCAGATAGCTTACCGCACTGCCCGGTATATTATCGATGATCTCCGGGATCAACCCGTTTGTCTTTTGATTGCACCAGCTGTTGATCTTTTCCACTGTACTGTTGTCAAACGGTTCGTTGCTGACTTCCGCATTATAATAGGTCTGATTGGTCTGGATAAACTCCGGCAGCAGGGGAAAACCGTTTCTTACCCACAGGCTGTTGGCATTCGTGAAGATCGTCCGCCCGTCCAGTTTGGGTAGTTCGGTTTGCATCATTTGCACATACTCGTTGATTTGCTGATTGGTGAAACCTTCAAAGCCGAGTGTTTTCTGCATCTCTGTATAGGTATTGCCGTCCGCACCGTTCAGGACCATGCCCAGGCAAAGGCTGGCGCTCAAAGGCGAGATACAAAAGTTTTCCTTATCCTTTTCCGCTTTTGCAATTTCCCGGTAAAAGTCGAAGGAAAACCTTTGTACTTGTGTATTGATCTCACCAGATTTAGTTGACAGCGGAATGTCATAACGCGGAGTGTCTTTTCCGAAATCCCCGCCATCGTCATTTGTACAGGACAAAAGACAAAAGGTAAATAGAATCGCAGATAAGAGTGTTGTTTTCATAAGATAGATATTTTTAAGTGCTTACTATTATATAGATGCAAACAGAAAGGAAATAGTTGCACGAAAAAGACAATAACCCCTCTTTTTGCCTGTTTTTCTATTTCGTCCGAAATCTTGATCGATTTTGAATTGACTCTTTTCACGGTTTTCGTCTTCTTTATTGACAACAGATGGAGCGACGTGCGCAGGCAGTTTGAAAAACCATGCAATTTGATTGCCGGAAACCGGAAACGCCTACAAAGTGATAAAGCTTAACTCCCGGAGAATCGCCTGTAGCAAAACGAAGACGGACGGCGTTCCAAATATTCAAAGGAAATTTTAGGACCTTGTCGCCATGACGACCGTCTTCATCGCCGTCGCGACCGTGTTCATTTAAATGGCGACCGTCTTCATAGGGTATGACGACCGTCTTCAGGGCGATAAAGTGCCGGGAAAATGAAATAAAGGTTGACTTCCCGGCAATAGACTCCCAGGAAAGAGTAAAAAGCCCCTTTTTGGCGACTGAAAAGTGGATCAACATTCGTTTGGTTTCGGGCCTCTTCCGAAGCTAAAAAAAGTGTTTTATACAATAAGCCCTTGGATATTGAAAAAGTATCCATGCCCATCCATTCAAAATTCCATGCCCATGCAATCTGATTTCCATGGGCATAGAATCCGGCCTGTAACGCAGGCTTGCAATTAAGAATATTTGAATGCTTCTCTTATTTAAAATGAAGCTGAAGGAATTTGCTTCCTGTTGTCAATGCAACTTTGTTTTTATATACGATGCGGACGGAGATCGGATCGATGTCCCATTCCTGTCCGAAGGTTGTTTCCTCTTTTTCCAGATAGATACAATCGTTTTCCGGGTCGAAGATATCTTGGACGAAGATAGATGCGAGCTCTTTAGATGGCAGTCTGACTACTTTTTCCCATTTGTTGTCGTAACAGAAAAAGGTCTTTAATGAATCTTCCGTTTGATAAGAGATTAACAGTTTGTGCGGATGCATATCGTGTGTGGAAACCTGATAGGTGACGTAACAAGGCTCTTCGCCTTGCTTTCTGTAGGTGTTGCAAACCAATACCAGCAGCAATAGGAGCGTGGCGCTTGTCAGTATAGAAATTTTTCTCATTATGTGTTTTTTGCAAAGAAAGGTAGAACCGGGAATAGCGCGGATCATTAGGACTTGTGTAAAATACACAGGAGCAGGTGTTTTTTACTACATATTTTTGGGTGCCGGAAAATATTCTTGTCTTGTTATTTCCCACGAATAGATAAGAATGATATAAAAGTTCTTATATTTGTTTCATCCTATATATAAATAGAAGCGAAATGGAAACAGAAGATATCAAAACAGGGAACGTACATCAAGGAGCTAACGTCAGAAAGTTTCGTCAATTAATTGGTATGAAACAGGAGGTCCTTGCAGATTTGTTGGGGATTAACCAGCAATCCGTGTCCCGTATAGAGCAGAAAAGAGTGATTGAAGAAGATCTCTTGGTTAAGATTGCGAATATCTTGCATATTTCCCCTGAAATTATTCAAAAGCTGGAAGAAAACCCGACTTCGATCGTGATAGAGAATAATACTTTCCAGACAGGGAGCAGTAATGTCGGTGTGGTAGAACAGCAGCGTGATAATATAGTCAATCATCCTGTTGACCAGCTAATGGAGCTAAATAAAGAACAAGCCTCTCTTTACGAGCGGATGCTTGCTCTTGAAAAAGAAAAGAATGCGCTTTTGGAGAAGTTGCTGAAAGAAAAATAGGCAGTAAGGGCGTTTATCTATAAATAGTTGTTTTATAATTAAATGATGATTTAACGAGGTGTGGGGATGTGTCAAAACACCCTTGTCCCCGCGCTTGACGCGGGGCCGCAAAAGAACAGACCTTATCAATCAGTTGCTTATATGGTCGGTTTTAATGCGATCCCGCGTCAAGCGCGGGAACAGGACAGTTTTGACACACCCCCACGGTTAAACACCCTTTATATCTTTGTTATCCCAGATTATTCAGAATATCAACCTTTCCTTCCTTCACCAGGCGATAGATCATTTCTCCGAACAATGTGTTTACCCAGGCAAACCACGAGCGGGTGAACTTGGCAGGATCGTCCTTGTAGAAGGATTCGTGCATGAAGCCGGTATCTGCATCCGTATCGCGAAGCATCTTGACACATTTGCGGATTTCGTCATTGTCGTTTGTTGTGTTACAACGCATGATGATACTCATCGGCCAGATGTAACCGAAACCGATATGCGGTCCGCCGATACCTTCGCCGGCTTTTCCCTGGAAGAAGTAAGGATTGGAGTCGCTGAGCACCAGGCGGCGTGTGTTCTGGTAGATCGGATCGTTCATATCCACGCATCCTAAATAGGGCAGTGCGAGCAGGCTCGGCACGTTGGCGTCGTCCATGAAGACATGATTGTGGAAGCCATCTACCTCGAATGCATATACTTTTCCGTATTCAGGATGTTCGACAACTCCGTATTTGTCTACGGCTGCCTGTACTTCATCGGCCAGCGAGTCACACTTGCGGGCAAAGTCGTTGTCGCGTTTGATCTCGCGCATCATCTCGGCCAACTGGCGAAGTGAAGTGATGGCGAACAGGTTCGACGGGATCAGGAATCCGAACAATGTGGCGTCGTCCGACGGACGGAAAGAGGAGACGATCAGGCCGACAGGTTTTACCGGGCTGCCCCAACCGTCGTTCAACAGCGTGTCGCCTTGGCGGTCTGTCT
Organism: Parabacteroides sp. AF48-14; assembly: GCF_003477465.1. NCBI lineage: Bacteria > Pseudomonadati > Bacteroidota > Bacteroidia > Bacteroidales > Tannerellaceae > Parabacteroides > Parabacteroides sp. AF48-14. The sequence goes on along the minus strand of NZ_QUDI01000013.1, from coordinate 77,180 downwards.
TGCGTCTGAACTTGTACGGGCCGAGGTCGTCTTTACGTTGCTGTTCGATGAAAGTCTTGTAGACGGTTTTCATCGCCTTGTCCCAATCTGCATCGAAAGGAGAGGTGTCGCCTGTCGTTTTCCAGAAATGGTAAGCGAGGCGGATCGGATAGCAGAGGGAGTCGATTTCCCATTTGCGTTCGTGTAGTTCCTTTTTCATGTCTGTGAAGTCGCTTTCCCATTCGCTGCCGGTCGGACCTTCGTTGAAGCCGTTTGCATACGGGTCGATGTTGATGCACCAGGTCTGGCGGTTGATTACGCCGGCAAGCATGGTCTTTACTTTCGGATCATCATTGGCAAACTGGATATGCGGGAAAACCTGGGCGGATGAGTCGCGCAGCCACATAGCGTGGATGTCGCCGGTCAAGACGAAAGTGTCGGGTTTACCGTTTACCATCTTGTGTTCGCAAGTCGTATCCAGTGTGTTGGGGAAACAGTTTTCGAACATCCAGGCGAGTTTCGGGTCCTTCAACTTCGCCTTTGTGGTGGCGATCGCTTTTTCCACTGCTTCGGATGTGAACTGACGTTTCTCCGGTGCCGGACGTTTGCAAACATATTGCATGGCGGAAGCATCGCCTGTAAGTCCGCTTCCGGCTTTTTCGGCCATGCGGGCGAATGAGTTCTGCCCTACCATCAGGCCTGCTAATGAGAGGCCGCCTGTTTTCAGAAAGTTTCTGCGTGTTGTCATCTTGTCTGTTATTTATTTGATGTTATTGATTTCAGAGAATAGTTCGACCATGCAGGCATTGTCCAATAGCCATTTGTGCTTTTTGGTCTTGACGCCTGTCCAGTCGTTGTCGAGGAATCCGTTCACGTCGCGGGTGTGATCCCAGGCGTAGCGGGCGTTGTCGGCCATTGTCCGGATATATTCGGGATTGTGATCAACCTCATAAAGGGCCACCAAGCCGCGCAGCAGGATCACGTTGAACCACGGGCTGGCCGTGTAGAAACGGCTTTCCGTGCCGTCTATGGTTTTGCGCACTTCGGTGAAACGCTGATAGGCGCCTTTGGCTGTTTCCTGTGCGTCTTTCAGATAGGCTTCGTCGCCCGATTGCTGGTAGAGAAGGACGCCGGCTTGTATCATCTGCCCGCTGTTGTACGTGTATTTCTCTTTGCCGATGCTTCCGTCCAGGCGGACATTGTCCCAATAAACGCAGTCTTCCGGGTCGCGGAGGTTGTTCTTGGTCCAGTCGTATGTTTTCTTTGCCTGTTCCAGATAGGCGTTGTCTTTCGTCAGGTTATACAGCTTCATGCAGAGAACGGTTGCCGGTGCGTTGGAACAGGTGTTCTTGGATGTTTTTTTCTGTTCGCACCAGTAGATACCGCCGCCGAGCACATCGTCCCAGCCGCTGTATATATAGGTATAGAGGGCTTTTGCCTTTTCCAGATATTTCTCGTTCTTCGTCAGTGCATACAGGTCGCAGAAGTCGATTGCCAGCCAGTCGTTGTCATCATAGAAGCGGTCGCTTTCGCCGTTGAACATCGGGTAGCTCTGATAGCAGTTCGGCTCGCGAGTGTTGTCCCAATACAGTTCCAGTCCCGGCAGGATGCGTTCTTCCAGGCTTTGCAGGTATTTGGTGTCTCCTGTCGTTTTGTAAAGCGCAATCCCTCCCGATAGCATTCCGGAATAGGGCCAGAGGAAAGATACTTCCTGATCGCGTTTCTGCTCCGATCCTTCTGCCAGGTAAGTGACCTGGTTATTCGGATTGGCGGGATAGGTCTCCTGCAGCAAACCGTATTTTTCAACGTTGTACTTGGTCAGGATATTGGTGTACATCGAGTCGGCGATGGAGATGTCGCGATCCGCACCGGATGTAGTTGCGGGGTTACTGCAAGATGTCGCCCACAACAGGCCTCCGCAAAGAATGATTGAGAAAATATTCAGTTTCATGGTCTAATAGAATAAATTGTAATTAGAATGCAAATATACAATTTATTCTATTACAGCGGTCCAGCCTTTGTGATGAACCGGGGTTATTTTATGAACTGAACAATTCTTCTTTTCCCTCTGTTTTACCTTAGAATAATCGGACAAAAACTGGTGAGTGATACAAAAGTAATAAAAAAGTGTTGCCGTTTGCTGTTTGTCTGGTTAAAAGCATTACTTTTGTGGTTCATAATTAGTTGAAAAGAAAAAGAATGGATAAAGTTAGTTACGCACTGGGCTTAAGTATCGGAAATAATTTCCAGAACTCAGGCATCAATAATCTTCAGATTGAGGATTTTGTAAAAGGATTGAAGGACGTGTTGAGTGAAGCACAGCCGGAAATCAGTTACGATGAAGCAAAACAGGTTATCAACGATTACTTCATGAATCTTCAGAAAGAAAGACTGGAGCTTAATAAGAAAGCCGGAGAGGAGTTCCTGAATATTAATAAAGGAAAAGCCGGAGTCGTAACATTACCCAGCGGTTTGCAATATCAGATCCTGCAGAAGGGTGAAGGTGCAACACCGACTGCAGCCGACAAGGTAAAATGCCATTATCACGGAACGTTGATCAATGGTACGGTATTCGACAGCTCCGTACAGCGTGGTGAACCCGCCGTATTCGGTGTGTCGCAGGTGATCCCGGGATGGGTGGAAGCTCTTCAACTGATGCCGGTTGGTTCCAAATGGCGTCTTTTCATCCCCGCAAACCTTGCTTATGGCGAACACGGTGCAGGTGATGCAATCGAACCGAACAGTGCGTTGGTGTTCGATGTCGAATTATTGGATATAGTAAAATAACATATTAGAGAAAAATGAAAAAGATTAGTGTATTGGTTGCTACAGCGATTGTAGCTATGGGCATGGGTTTCACCTCCTGCGATTCGCACAAAAGTGCATCTTTGAAGACTGCCGCAGATAGTGTGAGCTATGCGATTGGTATCAGCACAGGTGCTGGTTATAAGGAAAATCTGAAAACGCTGCCGGGTGATCCTGCAAACGTTGACGATCTGATCGCCGGTTTCATCCAGGCTATCAAGGGCGATTCTTCTGCGATGAAGATGACTCCGCAGGCTGCTCAGGCTTATATCCAGACTTACTTTACCGAAGCTTCTGCAAGAGATGCAAATAAGACGAAAGAAGAAGGCGAAAAGTTCCTGGCTGAAAACAAAGCGAAGAAAGACGTGATCACAACCGAAAGCGGTTTGCAATATCAGGTTGTAACAGAAGGCACAGGTGCAAAACCGACTGCTGAAGATGTCGTGAAAGTTCACTATACAGGTACTTTGTTGGACGGAACAAAATTCGACAGTTCCCTTGATCATGGTGGCGAACCGGCTCAGTTCCCTGTTGGCGGCGTGATCAAAGGTTGGACGGAAGTTCTGCAGTTGATGCCGGTTGGTTCTAAGTATATCGTTTGGATTCCTTCTGAATTGGCTTATGGCGCACAGGGAGCTGGACGTGATATTAAACCGAACAGCACATTGAAATTCGAGATAGAATTGCTGGATATCGTGAAAGATAGCACGGCTGAAAAGAAATAAGAAACTGTCGTTTTATACATAATTGGGCGGGCGAAATATGTTAAATAGCATTTTTCGCCCGCTTTTATTATTTATTTCATACTTTTTTCTTTCAGAATGATATAGTATTGAATTTTATTATATACTTTTGATACATTAAATCTAAAAAAGGAAAGTAAAGTAGACAAGCGATGGAAAAGATAGACAAACTGGACCGGCAGATCTTGAACATTATTTCAAAGAATGCCAGGATTCCTTTCAAGGATGTAGCCGAAGAATGTGGCGTTTCACGTGCCGCTATTCATCAACGGGTGCAACGCATGATTGATATGAATGTGATCGTTGGGTCAGGCTATCATATTAATCCGAAGATATTGGGTTACAACACTTGTACCTATATCGGGGTGAAACTGGAACGCGGTTCGATGTACAAAGATGTGGTTCCTGAATTTGAGAAGATTCCGGAAGTAGTGGAATGCCATTTTACAACGGGTCCGTACACGATGCTGATCAAATTGTATGCACGCGACAATGAGCACTTGATGGAATTGTTGAATGCACAAATCCAGGAAATCCCGGGAGTGACGGCAACCGAAACGCTTATTTCCCTGCGTCAGAGCGTGAAACGTGAAATTCCTATTTGCGATATTTTCGAATAGTAATGATATAAGGATATAGGCCCGGCCTCGGATGAGTTGCCGGGCTTTTTTATATGCCGTACAATTTGTATTTTTGCGTAAAAAGAGGAATGTAAAAAGAATGTCAAGGTATTTATCAATCATATTCTTATGCTGTCTTCCTGTCTGGCTTTGGGCGGGGGAAAACTATCGTTTTCGTGTTTATCTCAAAGATAAAGGCGATGGCGGTTACCGGGTGGAAGAACCGGAAGCTATTTGTCCAAACAGGCAATCGAACGGAGGACTAAAAATAATATTGCGGTGACAACAGCCGATTTCCCTATATCCCGCTCTTATATCAACATGCTGTCGGAGACAGGTGTGAAGCCGGTTGTGGAGAGTAAATGGTTTTCGACTGTCGTGGTTGAGAGTGCGGACAGCGCTGTCGCCGGGCAGTTGCAGCAACTGTCTATTGTCGATTCCGTTAAGTGGATCTGGAAAGGAAACCTGAAAGTGCCCGCAGAAGAGACGGGAGAAGAGCGGTTCGTGTCTACGGACAAACCGCAGGATCGTGAATATGGCTATGCCGAGAAGCAGATCAGGATGCTGAACGGAATCAAACTGCATGAAGCGGGTTTCCAGGGCGAAGGCATGCGGGTGGCTGTTATCGATGCCGGTTTTATGAATGCAGACCGGATATCGGCTTTCGACTCGTTGCGCTTGCTGGGTACACATAATATTGTTTTCCCTGGTAAAAGTGTGTTTGTCGGAGACGATCACGGGACGAAAGTTCTTTCCTGCCTGGCAGCCGATATTCCGGGCGTGATGGTCGGGACGGCTCCCAAAGCTTCTTATCTTTTGCTTAAGAGCGAGGATAGTGATTCCGAATATCCGATAGAGGAGGATTATTGGACGGCTGCGGTTGAATATGCAGACAGTGCCGGTGTGGATGTGATCTCTTCTTCCTTAGGCTATTTCTCTTTTGATGCGGACGAGCTTTCTTACGACCAGTCGGCACTGGACGGGAAAACGGCCATGATCAGCCGGGCGGCAAGTCTGGCTGCCGACAGGGGAATCCTGGTGTTTTGCAGTGCCGGGAATGAAGGTAACGGCGATTGGGAAAAAATAACGTTCCCCTCGGATGCGGCGGGAATCTTTACTGTCGGTGCAATAGATGAAGATAAGAAGAAAAGTAGTTTCAGTTCTGTCGGCTTTACGGCTGACAACAGGGTAAAGCCGGATGCAGTCGCTTTGGGAACAGGCAGTTGTGTGATCGGGCCGAATGGAAATATCCGATATGCAAACGGCACTTCTTTTGCGACGCCTATCCTGGCGGGAATGGGCATTTGTCTTTGGCAGTCATTGCCTTGGCTAAACAATCGGGAAGTGATCAGTTTGATGAACCGCTCATCTAACCGCTATAAGCATCCGAATAAAGAATTCGGATACGGTATTCCTGATTTTTATAAAGCATATAAAAAGGAAAGAAAGAATGGTTTACGGTCAAAATAATATAAACCGGGAACGGCAGGAGCTTTCTTTGCTGGAACTGAATAACCGGGTGAAAGGGGCGGTGTTGAACGCATTTCCGGAGACGTGTTGGATATGTGCCGAAATGAGCGATGTGCGCACGAATGCTGCATCCGGCCATTGCTATCTGGAATTTATCGAGAAGAATCCGGTAACCGGACAGCTGGTCGCAAAGGCACGTGGCTCTATCTGGGCAAAAACGTTCCGTATGCTGAAGCCTTATTTTGAGATGGAAACCGGACAATTGTTTGCTTCCGGGCTGAAAGTCCTGGTCAAGGTTTCGATCGAGTTTCACGAATTGTATGGCTACAGTTTGACGGTATTGGATATTGATCCGGCTTATACGGTGGGTGATATGATCCGGAAACGGATGGAGATTATCCGGCAATTGAAGGAGGAGGGCGTCTTTACGTTGAATAAGGAATTGCCGTTCCCGACCTTGCCGAAGCGGATAGCGGTAATCACATCGCCTACGGCTGCCGGGTATGAAGATTTTCTGAATCAACTGGCAAATAACAAAGCAGGCTATCCTTCTACACGAAACTGTTTCCGGCTCTTATGCAGGGAGAGCGGACGGAGGAATCTGTGATTGCTGCACTGGACCGCGTTTACCGGCATATTGACTGTTTTGATGTTGTGGTCATTATCCGGGGCGGTGGCGCAACTTCGGACTTGAATAGTTTCGATTCGTACTTGCTGGCGGCTAATTGCGCGCAGTTCCCGCTTCCGGTCATAACCGGCATCGGACATGAGCGCGACGATACGATCCTCGATATGGTGGCGCATACCCGGATGAAGACGCCGACTGCCGTAGCCGAGTTCCTGATCGGACAGATGGATAAAGCGGCCGGGGAAATGGAAGAGCTGCAACAGGACGTTTGTTCGTTGGCAACCGATATTCTGTCCAGACAAAAGAACTTCCTGCAATCGTTAGGGAGCCGTCTGCCTGTCTTGGCAATAAACCGGATCGAGCGGAATCGTTCACTGCTCCAACGGATAGGCATGCAATTACCAACGGATGCCCATGCATTTCTAAACCAATGGGCATCGAAGCTGGAAGCGATGCAAGTGCGTTTGGCGAACCGTGTGGAAAGCAGTTTGGCAGAGCGTAACCGCTTTCTCCAGTTGACCGAACAGTTTATCAAGATGGCTTCCCCGGATTATGTGCTAAAGCGCGGTTACAGCCTGACACTGAAAGACGGTAAAATCATCAAGCAGGCTGCCGGATTAGAGGCTGGGGATGAGTTGGTAACCCGTTTTGCCGATGGCGAAATCCGTTCAATCATATCGTAAGAATAATAAAAACAACAGAATATGTCACAAAAGATAGAAACATATAACGAAGCCGTAGAGAAACTGCGTAAGATCGTGGCCGACATTGAGAACGGCGATTTGGATGTGGACGTCCTTTCCGAAAAAGTAAAGGAAGCGACGCGGCTGATCAAGCTGTGCAAGGAAAAGCTTTACAAGGCGGACGAAGAGGTGAAAAAAATATTGGAGGAACTGGAGTGATGAAGAAATACGTCCTGATAGTTGCCGGAGGCCGGGGACTGCGTATGGGGGGCGATTTGCCGAAGCAGTTTATCCCGTTGGAGGGAAAGCCTGTCCTGATGCATACGTTGGAAGCGTTTCACCGTTGGGATGCGTCGGCCGGCTGATCCTGGTTTTGCCGGAAGATCATCAGCCGTATTGGAAGATGCTTTGCCGGGAGATCGGCTGTAAGGTGCCGCATCGGATTGCGAATGGAGGTGAAACGCGTTTCCATTCCGTTCGGAACGGATTGCAGTCCCTTTCGGAAGAAATAGGAAATGCATCCGGAAGGAATGAGAAAGTCTTGGTGGCTGTGCACGACGGGGTACGTCCTTTTGTCTCTCCTGAAGTCATAAGCAAATGTTTCACGGAAGCGGAAATTTCCGGTGCCGCAATTCCGGTTGTTCCGGTTGTCGATTCGCTCCGTGAGTTTACCGGAGGGACGAGTCATCCGGTCGACCGTTCGCGCTATCAAGCGGTACAGACGCCGCAGGTATTCGACTATGATCTGTTGATGGAGGCATATGAACAACCTTATACGGACTTGTTCACCGATGACGCATCGGTTGTCGAAGCGTTTGGACACGGTATCATTACGGTTCCGGGAAACCGGGAAAATATCAAGATTACGACTCCGTTCGACTTGTTGGTGGCGGAGGCGCTGTTATCAAGTTCCAAGAAATAAACTCTTTGCGCTATGGATGAACAAAATATCATTATATACAACACCATTGATGGCAAGGCCAAGGTTACGCTGATGGCTAAAGACGGACAAGTGTGGATGAACCAGGGTCAATTGGCTGAACTTTTTGCCACCTCTGTGCCCAATATCAATATCCATATTGGTAATATATTACAAGACAGAGAATTGGCATCCGAATCAGTTATTAAGGATTACTTAATAACTGCCGCCGATGGCAAGCAATACAACGTGAAGTTCTATTCATTAGACATGATATTGGCTATCGGTTTCCGGGTACGTAGCAAACGGGGCGTACAGTTCCGCATTTGGGCTAATGAGCATCTCATAGAGTATATGATAAAGGGCTTTACGATGGATGACGAGCGTCTGAAAAACCCGAATGGGCGGCCCGATTATTTTGATGAATTATTGGAGCGCATCCGTGACATACGTGCTTCAGAAAAGCGCTTCTACCAAAAAGTGCGCGATCTCTTAATGTTAAGCAGTGATTATGACAAGACCGACAAAGGTGCGCAAATGTTTTTTGCCGAAGTGCAAAACAAACTGCTCTATGCCGTTACCGGGCAAACCGCTGCTGAAATAATCTGTTCGCGAGCTGATGCCTCCCAGCCCAATATGGCACTTACCTCTTGGAAAGGAGCCATTGTGCGCAAAAGTGATGTATTTATTGCCAAAAATTATTTGCAACAAGATGAAATCGATTCGCTCAACCGCCTCACCGTACTTTTTCTTGAATCGGCAGAAATGCGTGTGAAAGAACGGAAAGATCTCACCCTCGATTTCTGGCGTAAAAACGTAGATGCCTTGTTAGAGTTCCAAGGTAAAGAAGTGCTTAAAACAAAAGGTTGCATCTCCAACAAACTTATGGAACAGATTGTTGGCAAAGTCTATGACGAATTCAATGAGCGCAGGAAACATGAAGATGCTCTCCGGGCAGACGAAGATGACCTGAACGACTTGAACAGACAAATTGAAAACCTAAAAAAATAACAAACAAAAAACGATATGCTCGATCTCGACAAACGTTCCATCATGTATCTGCCGGGCGTAGGCCCGAAGAAGGCAGAGATATTGCAGAAGGAAGCCGGTATTTCTTCGTATGAAGATTTGCTGTTCTACTTTCCGTATAAATACATTGACCGGAGTCGTTTCTATAAGGTTGCGGAGGTGACCGGCGATATGCCTTATATACAGATGAAAGGATGTATCTTGTTTTTCGATACAGTCGGTGAAGGGCGTACAAGACGGTTGATCGGGAAGTTTACGGACGGAACCGGGACAATCGATCTGGTCTGGTTTAAAGGGCTTAACTATGTCACGGATAAGATTAAGACGGGAGTCGATTATATCGTATTCGGGAAACCGACCGAGTTCGGACACATCTATAATATTCCTCATCCGGATATAGATCCGGTGGATCAGGCGGATAAGGTGGCCAACGGCTTGACGCCGTTCTATAACACCTCCGAGAAGATGAAGAAGTCTTTTCTTAACTCGAGGGCAATCCAGAATTTGCAATATACCCTGTTGAGCGGCCTGAACTGGACGTTGCCGGAAACACTTCCTCCGGCTGTGTTAAACCGTATTCAGATGATGCCGTTTTCGGAAGCGATCCGGAATGTGCATTTTCCCGAATCTGTGGATAAACTGCGGAAAGCGCAATTGCGCCTGAAGTTCGATGAACTGTTTTTTATCCAGCTTAATATTCTCCGTACGGCCAATCTGCGGAAAATGAAGCTGAAAGGGATTGTATTTCCTTCTGTCGGAGATTATTTTAATACATTCTATAAAGAGTATCTGCCGTTCGAGCTGACAAATGCCCAGAAACGTGTCGTTCGCGAAATTCGTGCCGATATGGGGAGCGGGCGACAGATGAACCGCCTGTTGCAAGGAGATGTCGGAAGCGGTAAGACGCTGGTCGCTTTGCTTGCTATGCTGTTGGCAGTCGATAACCATTGCCAGGCCTGCATGATGGCTCCGACGGAAATCCTGGCGACCCAGCATTATGCGACTGTCATGGGTTTCTTGAAAGACATGGATATCAAAGTTGCCCTGCTGACCGGTTCGACAAAGAAGAAAGAGCGCAACCGCATCTTGCCTGCCATTGCTAATGGCGAGATACAGATTGTAATCGGTACGCATGCTTTGATTGAAGAGACGGTTGTTTTTTCTTCCCTCGGTCTGGCGATTATTGACGAGCAGCATCGTTTCGGGGTGGAACAGCGTTCCCGGTTGTGGACGAAAAATGCGGTTATTCCTCATGTGCTGGTTATGACGGCGACGCCTATTCCACGTACGCTTGCCATGACTTTGTATGGTGACCTGGATGTATCCGTGATTGACGAATTGCCACCCGGACGTAAGCCGATTCAGACCGTACACCGGTATGACAATAAAAAAGCCCAGCTCTATGATTTCCTTCGGAAGGAAATTCAGCAGGGGCGGCAGGTTTATGTTGTTTATCCATTGATAGAAGGCAGCGAGAAGCTGGATTATAAGAATCTGGAAGAGGGCTTCGAGACTTTCAAAGAGGTCTTTCCTGAATATCGGGTTTGCATGGTTCACGGAAAGATGAAAGCGGCGGATAAGGAAACTGAAATGCAGAAGTTTATCTCTGGTGAAGCACAGATTCTGATGGCGACAACAGTGATAGAAGTCGGCGTAAATGTGCCGAACGCCTCTGTGATGGTCATCGAGAGTGCCGAACGTTTCGGGCTTTCCCAGTTGCACCAGCTTCGCGGTCGTGTAGGACGTGGAGCCGAGCAGTCGTATTGTGTCCTTGTCTCTTCCTATAAGTTGAGCAACGAAACCCGCAAGCGTCTGGAAATAATGGTGAATAGCAACAACGGCTTTGAGATTGCCGAAGCCGATTTACGTCTGCGTGGTCATGGAGACTTGGAGGGAACCCGCCAGAGCGGAGAAGGAATCGACCTTAAAATCGCCAACCTGGCAGCCGACGGACAGATCCTCAGTTTGCACGCGATATCGCACAGGAGGTTTTGAACGAAGACCCCGATTTGTTATCCGAACCCAACCGGATATTGAACGAAAGGCTAAAAGTCCTCTTTTCCAAGAAGGTAAATTGGGGTATGATAAGCTAATATGTTGTGAAACATATTTTGTTACAGTTAGTTGTAAATCAACGGATATAAAGCCTTGTTTTACTTTTCTTTATTTTCATTGCGGAAATTTTTCCAGATTGAATTTTGTCGGCTTGGTCAAAATTACGAACTTTGACGAGATGACAATGAAACAAGCCATTCTATTTCATGGCCTTTGTCACGAATTACTGATTGAAAGTGATAAAAATAATGAAGATACAGGCATTACTATTTATTTGTTGTACCACTATTTTGGTATCGGCCGTAGAGGTAAAAGCACAAAAAGACAAAGACGCTCCAACGCAAGTCGTACATATAAAGAAGCTGGACAAACGTGTTTCCGAGTTAATGGCGGATCGCGTCGGTATCCGTAAAAATATGGAACTGAAGGAACTGGCTACTTTTGATGAGAAAGCAATGGAGGAAAGGGAGAGTTTAATGTTCCCCGCGGAAGAATTATACGGCTCCAATTGGGAAAACCAATGGGTAGACCCGTTCCGTGGAACGGCAAAGGTCAACTTCCCGGATTCGTTTGCTATAGATTGTTCTTCTTTCGTCTATCCGATAGCCATGGATTCCATGGCGAGAATTACATCCAAATATGGTCCCCGTCGTCGTCGTATGCACAGGGGAATCGACTTGAAAGTCCTCGTTGGAGATACAATCCGTGCTGCATTTGACGGTAAAGTCCGCATTAAGAACTTTGAACGTCGCGGATATGGTAATTACGTCGTGATTCGTCATCCGAACGGCCTTGAAACCGTTTATGGCCATTTATCTAAAATACTTGTTACCCCGAATGATATTGTCCACGCAGGCGACCCGATTGCTTTAGGTGGTAATACAGGACGTTCTACCGGTTCCCATCTTCATTTTGAAACACGCTTTTTGGGACAGGCTATTAATCCGGCCGAAATTATAGACTTCGAGAATGGTGTCCCCCATCAGGATACATATGTTTTCCATAATGTAAAGATTAACGGACGCAGAAGCAATATTTATACCTCTTCTTCCGACCGTCTGGTCTATCACCGTGTGAAGTCCGGCGATACATTAGGTAAGATTGCCCGTATGTATGGAACAACAGTCAATGAATTGTGCCGCTTGAATGGTTTGAAAGGAACGACGGTTTTACGGATCGGCCAGTCTATCCGTTGTAGTGCGGGTGCCGCTACCTCTACGAAGGTGGAGAAGACGAAACCGGTTGCTTCGGCTAATGTAACGAAAACAGTAAAAACGACTGTCGCCGCCGATGCAGCAGCAGTCGCTTCCATAAGCCAGAATAAAAATACGGCTTCCCGGCAGGAAGGAACTCCGCATTATCATCGTGTGAAATCCGGTGATACGTTAGGTGCTATCGCAGCCAAGTATGGCACGACAGTTTCGAAACTTTGCGAATTGAACGGTATTACCAAGACTACGGTTCTGAAATTAGGCCGTTCACTTCGTTGTTCATAATAGAAAGATTTGATATAATGTTAGTAGCCGTCTGTGTTTCACAGGCGGCTTTTTTCTTTATTCCCGGCTCCGCTTCCTTTATATTTGTTGTTTGCCGTATTGAATTTGTAACGGACGGTAACGGTCAGGCTGCGCGAATCGCTGTAGTTCCATGTGTCGAAAGTGATGGAATCGGCATAATATCGTCCGGAATTTCGGAAAGCTTTCAGCAAATCGAATGCCCGTATTTGCAGCGTCAGCGCTTCGTCTTTCAGGAAACTTTTGGTCAGTCCGACGTGGACACTGCCGAAGCCCGGACGCCAGGCTTTGCCTTCGTAGGTATCGCTTTTGCACATCCCGTCTACGTTCAGTATGAAGTGGTGCGGCAGGTTGAACATGTTCTGTATGCCGGCATACAATCGTGGATGATAGGGTTTCCGGTCCGGATTGACGGTCCATTCATCCATAAACTGGCGGATCAGGCTGACTGAAAAGGAGGGATGCCAGCAACCGATATTGGGAGAGGCATTCAGCATAACCCATAGATCCTGTTTCTTCTTTACATTGCGGGGAATCCATATGCAAAGTTGCGGATCGTCTTCATATGGTTCGATGGAAGAACAGATCGCATTCTTATTATATTGGTAAGAGGCAACGAAGTACAGCCATTTATAGCTCATGTTGAGCGTGACATCGTGGGTGGTTGTCGGTTGCAGGAACGGGTTTCCGCCCTGATAAGTGAAACGGTCGTTATATTGCCGGTTGCTGCTTAGCGAGCTATAGGAAGGACGCGAAGTATAAGCGCTGTAACTCAAGGACGTCTGTACGTCTCCGAATGCCTTTGAGAGAGAAAGATTCGGGAATATATTGTCGTAATTCCTGCTCTGTGTCTCGTTGTAAACATTGTCTACATAATAGCGGTTGCGGATATGTTCGTAACGAAGTCCGGCCGAGAGATACCAGGATTGCAGCGGGATACTGTAACTGACAAAGGCTGCGCTATGTGCCTCTTTCAGACTGTTCCTGCTGTCCGGCAGGATATGTTCGGGATTGACATAACTGTCCCGGTGCTCCGTCCAACTCATTTCGGTCCCGGCTTTCAGAGTTCCGTTCCTGCGGGATGACTGAGCGTGAGCTTGAAGGCATACAGGTCGTTATCCGCTTCGTACCGTGTGTTGACGATACGGTCATTCCCTATCTGGCTGTCCTCGACGGATTCCTGCTCTTTCCCGCTTTTATTTTTGATATAATCGAAATTCATATCTATACCCAGATTCCGGACCTTTCCTAGGTAATAGGTATTTACCGAATGGTAGCGGGCAGGGTTGGCGGTTTCCGTAAAGACGTTATGTATGTGGTCGTCTGCCGTTCCATTGGCTGTGATATCCATATCGGACACCCATCCGCCGTTTCCTTCCATACTGAAAGTACCGGAATATTGAGCCCCGAATGAGTGGTTCTCATTCAGCTCGTAGTTGAAGCCGGAGGCTGAGTAGGTAGAGCCGCCGTCCGACTCCAAATGCAGCCGGTTGCGGATGTTCCATACCGTGTCCGCCTTGATAGTCTGGTTGTTCTCCTGCTGCTGCCAGTCTTTCCATTGCTGGAAGGAGAGGCGTGTGAAGATGTCCAGTCCTCCGTGCCGGTAGTTGAGGTTCAGTTGCTGGTAATGGCTGGTCCGGTGTGTCTGGCTCAACTGGCTGGTCGCATTGACACTGAATCCGTCACCTTTTCTGCGAATCAGCCGGATTTTCAGAACGGCTTTCACTGATGCGTCATATTCGGCTCCCGGATTGTTAATCAGGTCGACGGAGCGTATTTCATCCGAAGTTATCTTTTCGAGTTCCGAGACATCGTAGACTTTGCGTCCGTTGATGTAGATAATCGGCGTCCCTTTCCCGAGACCGTGAATTTGCCTTGTCTCCCTTCTATGCCGGGAATCCGTTCCAATACATCGTTGGCCGTACCCAATTTACTTAACAGGCTTCCCTGTACCTGTGTGACGAACTTGTCTCCTTTAAGTTGGAATGTCGGCATCTGCCCTTTAACCTCCACCTCGGAAATCAGATGTACATCTTCTTTTAGTGTGAGAGTGCCGATTGCGCCGTTACCGTTCCGGTATTCGGTCTGGTAACCGATACAGGAAACCTTGATAATATAAGCTTTTTCGTCGGGGACAGCAATGCTGAATGTACCCTTGTGGTCGCTTGTGGTCCCCTGTACGAATGCCGAGTCGGCCGGGTTGAGCGCTATGATATTGGCATATTCGATCGGTTGGCGGTTGCTGTCTGTCAAAATTCCGCTGATGTTTTGTGCCGACAGTCTGCAAAAAGGAAGCATACACAACAGTAAGATAATTGCTTTTTTCATTATTCTTCTATATTTGTTTTATGCTCAAATGTAGAAGGAAAAGACCGGAAAAGGTGCATGCATCGCACCTTTTCTGATTTGCAATTATGCGTGTAAGATGTTGGTATCCAGATGTGAAAATAGCGAAAAGTCTGCTTCTCCTCTTTCTGCCTCTGCAAAAATAGAAGTTTGGCAAAAGCGGATCAAAGTTTATCCTTCAAATACTTTCCTGTATAGGACGCTTCACACATCGCCACCTCTTCGGGAGTCCCGGCACAAACCAGGCTGCCACCGGCGCTACCGCCTTCCGGCCCCAGGTCGATCAGATAGTCGGCGCATTTGATTACATCCATATTATGTTCGATGATCACAACCGTATGGCCTTTCCCGATCAGGGCGTTGAAGGCTTTCAGCAGTGTCTTGATATCATGGAAATGCAGACCGGTGGTCGGTTCGTCGAAGACGAATAGCGTCGGTTCCTGCTTCTCCTGCCCGAGGTAGTAGGCGAGTTTCACACGTTGGTTCTCACCGCCGGACAGTGTGGATGAAGTCTGTCCGAGCTTGATATAACCTAACCCGACATCCTGCAAGGGCTTCAGTTTCTTGACAATCTTCTTTTCCTGTGCGCCCGGATGCTGTTCGAAGAACTCGATCGCCTGGTTGACAGTCATTTCCAACATATCGTAGATGCTTGCCCCGTGATATTCGACGTCGAGGACATCCTGTTTGAAGCGTTTGCCGTGGCAGTTCTCGCATTCGAGGGTGATATCGGCCATAAACTGCATTTCGACAGTGATCTTCCCTTCCCCTTTACATTCTTCGCAGCGGCCGCCTTCCTTGTTGAAAGAGAAATAGGCTGCCGAATAGCCCATCTGTTTGGAGAGAGGCTGGTCGCCATAGAGTTTACGGATCTCATCGTAGGCGCCGATATAGGTCACCGGATTCGAACGGGAACTCTTGCCTATGGAGTTCTGGTCTACAAACTCGATGCCTTTGATCAGATGCATATCGCCTTCCAGACCGGAGCAATCGACCATCAGGCGCGCCGCGTCGTCCAGATAATGTTTGACACCTTCGTAGAATATATCGCGAACCAGCGAACTTTTACCGGAACCGCTGACACCTGTCACCACCGTCATCACATTTAGCGGGAACTTCACGTCGATTCCTTTCAGATTATTCTTGCGGGCCCCTTTCACCTCGATATAGTTGTTCCACAGACGGCGGAAGGCAGGGACTTCAATCTGGTCCTCGCCTGTCAGATAGCGGACGGTGTAACTGTTACTGCTGGTCCGCAGGTCGTTGACATCCCCTTGATAGACAACTTCGCCACCTAAGCGGCCGGCCTTCGGACCGATATCGATGATATAGTCGGCGGCACGGATGATCTCTTCGTCATGTTCGACTACGACAACCGTATTACCCAATGCCTGCAATTGGCGGAGCACCTTAATCAGCAGATCGGTATCGCGCGAATGGAGTCCGATACTCGGTTCATCCAATATATACAAAGACCCGACCAGGCTGCTGCCTAACGAAGTCGCCAGGTTGATACGCTGGCTTTCACCGCCGGAGAGAGAGGCGGAAAGACGGTCGAGCGTCAGGTAGCCCAACCCTACATCCAGCAGGAATTGCAGGCGGTTGGTGATTTCCGTCAACAGGCGGCGGGCGATAGCCGCCTCGTTCTCGTCGAGTTGCAGATTGTCGAAAAAAGCTTTTGCTTCCGTGATCGGCAACGTGACCAGCTCTGCAATATCTTTTCCCCCGACCTTTACATACAGCGCTTCCGGACGCAGGCGGGAACCTTTGCAGGTCGGGCAGATTGTTTTGCCGCGATAACGCGCCTGCATCACGCGGTATTGTATCTTGTAGAGATTCTCTTCCACAAATTTAAAGAAGTCGTCGATGCCGTGCAGTCCGCGTGCGCCATGCCAGAGCAGGTCTTTTTCCTTCTGCGTCAGGTCATAATAGGGACGGTGGATCGGGAAGTTATATTTCTCGCTCTTGGCGATGAACTCCCGCAACCATTCGCCCATCACTTCTCCTTTCCAGCAGACAACAGCTCCCTGGAAGACGGACAGGCTCTTGTCCGGTACCACTAAGTTTTCGTCGATACCGAGCACTTTGCCGAAGCCTTCGCAGGTCGGACAGGCACCCAACGGATTGTTGAAGCTGAACATCATATCGTTGGGTTCTTCAAACGTTATGCCGTCCGCCTCGAACTTCTTGGAATATTCTTTGATGACGGTTCCTTCGGGTGCATAAATACGGATGATACAGGTGTCGTGCCCTTCGAAGAAAGCTGTTTCGGCAGAGTCGGCCAGACGGCTTTTCAATGTCTTGTCGCCGGAAACAACCAGACGGTCGATCAGCAATTCGATCGCGGGGGACGAGAGTAAGGCCTCATCTGCTAACACTTCGCCTATCCGGTAAATGGTTTCGTTAATGGACAGACGGGTATATCCTTCTTTTTGCAGGATTTCCAGTTGTTCCTTTATGCCGCGTCCTTCCGGCAGGACGACGGGAGCGTAGACGGCAAAACGGGTTCCATCGGGATAGGCGAGCACTTCCTTCACGATGTCGCTCACCTGGTGTTTTTTCACCTCCATTCCGGAAACGGGAGAAATCGTTTTCCCGATACGGGCATAGAGCAAGCGAAGATATTCGTATATCTCCGTAGAGGTGCCGACCGTCGAACGGGGGTTGCGGGTATTGACCTTCTGTTCGATTGCGATTGCGGGGGGAATGCCTTTTATATAGTC
The DNA here is from genome assembly GCF_003477465.1 of Parabacteroides sp. AF48-14. Taxonomy (NCBI): domain Bacteria; kingdom Pseudomonadati; phylum Bacteroidota; class Bacteroidia; order Bacteroidales; family Tannerellaceae; genus Parabacteroides; species Parabacteroides sp. AF48-14. The sequence continues at coordinate 59,666 of NZ_QUDI01000013.1, read as the reverse complement.
GCATTCCGGCTTGCTCATACGTCCCAGGAACTGGCGTGCGTATGCCGAAAGGCTTTCGACATAGCGTCGTTGCCCTTCGGCATATAACGTATCAAATGCTAATGATGATTTTCCGCTACCGGAAAGGCCGGTGATAACGACCAACTTGTCTCTGGGAATCTCGACATCAATATTTTTCAGGTTATTGATCCGGGCTCCCTTGATAAATATAGAATTGTTTTCGGACATAATCTTTTCCTTGATTACCATCCTGCAAAGTTAGGAAAGTAATGCCGTTTTGCCAAGTAAACGATTGGCATTCACATTCGGAAACAATCAATTCACACTTTCTATACAAACCGGACCGATCAGGCCTGATTTCTGCAAAGCGTCAGTCGGTTTCCATATGTTACAGGGCGTCCAGGTTTTCCGTTCCTGCTGCGGTAATCCGCTGTCGCCGATCAGGCGGTTCATCCAGGTGGTGACGACTTCCACTTCGACCTTGTTTTTACCTTTCTTCACCAAATCCGTGATATTCACCCGGTAAGGAGCCGTCCAGACGCCACCGGCATATTGTCCGTTGATCTTTACTTTGGCCATGACGCCGACGTCGTTCAGGTTCAGATACAAATCCCCGTCCGGTTTCTTCTTCAAAGCGAAATCCGTTTCGTACCAGATCGTTCCGGAATAATGGCTGATGTCAAAGTTCTCGTTTTTGGTGATATCTTCCAGCCGTGTAAAGGTCTGGGGTGTAGCCGGTCCACGACGCTTTGCCTCGAAAGACACTTTCCAGGGAGCATCTAACCGGACAAGGGTTTGCGGAGCTGGATAGTTGAGCTGCAAATCCGTTCCTTCCGGTTTCTGTGCCGGTTGGCGGAAGACAATGAAAGCACTTTCATAGGGGTGCAGTTTTAGCGGAACAACTGTTCCTGTAGCTGTCTGCCGGTAAGCCGGAAGCGTCCGAACGCGGCCAGTCATCGCTTCCCATAATTCGGGTTGCCGTGAACGGACGCGCAGTTCGGGACTGATCTCTATCGTCTCCTCTTTCTGGTTGGAGATAAAATAGATCTCCGTATCTCCTGCCGAACGGTGTCCGTAGAGGACAGGTGCATCTGCCGGCACTCTGCAGTCGGGCACACATCCGATGTGTTGCAAAGCCTCTGCCATGTTCATCCCGTACAGCAATTCTCCTTTTCCTCTTTTGACAGCTTTCACGTTTTGTCCGTCCAGACCGGCCCAAAGCTCGCCGGCCATCGTTTTAACTTGCCGGTCTGCCCTGCCGTAGTCTTGCATACTGGGCGAACGCTGTGGAGCAGGTCCCATGACAACAGCGCCGTCTTCAATCAGTTTCTTTATTTTGGCAAGCAATTTGGGACGCATCGTCTCTAACTTGGGAAGTACCAGGATGCGGTATTGGGTGCCGTGAGGCAATGTCAGCAAGCCGTCTTTGACAAAGAGATCACGCTCTATGACTTCGGCATTGATATAGTCGAACTGGTAACCTTTGGGTAATTCCGGTTCAGTGATTCCGGTCATCTTGGGCGCATCTTCCCCGATAAAATAGGCAACATCGGCTATGTTCAATCCTTGTTGCAGCATATAGTTGACGCGTTTCAGATAAGAAGTGAACAGGTCCATTTGCGGATACCAGGTGTTCAGCCTGTTAAATTCGCTGCTGAACCAGGCATTTACACCCGGCTCTCGCTCTTCCGTTGGTTGCGAGATATAGACATGCAGCAATGTATTGTTGATCCCTTCCGTAAAGAAACGGTCACCCCGTTGCTTCATCATTGCCGGATAACAGCTGAAAGGCGTTCCTCCGCTTGTAAAGGATTCGGCAGAAATCTTCTGCTTCCCATATATATGCCCGCAGGATGAAGCGGCGCGGTTTTCGATATTTCCTAAATCGCCGAAGCTCCAGAACTCGCCGCCGATCTCATCCGACTGCCCGCCGTATTGCAGGAACTCACCGGGGAATCCCCAATGCCCGTAGTTCTCCAACCAGGTCGTCAGGCCATACTTATGGCAGACATCACGCAAACCGCCTACATAATCATAAGCGATCTTATCTGCAATCAACCGGCGAAGATCCCAGAGGAAGCGGTCGGACTGATCCTGGCTCTTGACTACGTAGCCTTCATAAACAGGGAGGAAAGGAAGCGGATCGTAACCGTAGCGCTCCTGAAACTCACGCAGGAAATCATCCGTAAAGTTTTGTCCGCCTGTCTCGTAGCTGTCCTGCACGACAACTTTCCAGCACTTGCGGTCTTCAGCCGGGATGCGGCGGTATATTTCGCCCATATAGGCCTCAAAGTGGGATTCTATGTGCTTGCGGCTCATTTTGTCTGTTTCCAGTCCGGTCGCTTCGGGATCGGCAGGGCTGTTTGTGACGCCTGTCGGCAACATACCCGTGCGCAGGATTGTCCAATCGCCTGCCGGAGCTTTCCAGACCAGGCGGTCGCCTTGCAGGCAGGAGGATATATCCAATACCTGGTCCGGATCGACCGTCAGGGATGGATCGTCAGCTTCCGGCTGTACCGGCCACTGATATTCGTGCCAGTAGGGGAGCGGTGTCTGGAACATCTTGGCCAATGTCTTTTCCGGATAGCGTTCCACAGCCGGGCAGGAAGAAAAGACCACCTCGCTCAAACCGCTTCCGGGAGCAATTCCGTTCAATTCCAGACGAAACTCGTCGGCGGTTGTAGCTGGGACAGACACCACGACCGGTGCATAGGGGTCAAAGCCCACATTCGGGTTGGCATTGAAGCGGTCTATCTTAAATTCGGCTATCGTTCGGAAACTGTTATTCTCCTTCACCTGTAGCCGTGCTGTGCTTTGAATGGGATGATGAGCCGGATAGACCTGAAAACTGCGCAGGGTAAACGGCTTATCCGCCTGAAAGTCGATTGTGACGGGCTGATCGTTTTTCTCTGTAAAAAGCAAAGCCGTCTCCTTGTCTCCGTCCAACAATCTGGAAAGGTTTTGCAGAGCAGGAGAGGAAGATACTTTCGTGTTTGAAGCGGACAGCCGGGCGGTATTCTTGCTGACAGAAGGGAAAGCGATCACCTTCACATCCTGAAAGTCTTTATCGGGTTTCGCCAAAATGACTTCGACCTGTTTGCCCCCGCTTACCTCCGCCTTCACCGAGGCAAGATAGCGCATCGCCTGTTCCGGTTTCACCCAAGGACCACCGGATTGGCTCCAACCGGGCGAGTTGAAAATACCGATCTCGATGCCCAGTTCGGTTGCTGTTTTCAAGGCGGCATGAAGCACTTTCCACCATTCTTCACTACCGAAAGGAACTGTTTTATAAGGTGTTTTAACCTCGTCTAAACCGATATTCCCGATAAAAGCCCGGTTAATCCCGGCTTCCTTCATCGAATACAAGTCTTTTCTCACTCCTTCTTCCGAGATATTTCCCGAAATCCAATACCAATATACGGAAGTCTGCACCTTTTCCGACGGATTCACAAAACCGTTCTCGAGTGCACTTTTATCCTGGGCACTTCCCATAGCGGGAACTAAAAGCGAAAGGCAAAACAATGTTTTAAGCAGAGGTTTTCTCATGGTCTGTTCTTTTTTAAGATTCCGGAGGTAAAAGTAGCAAGATTATCAGTGCCTCTGTTTTCTATATTGATTTATATCTTTTCAAAAATGCTTTTTTGAATGATGATTCCCTGAAATCGACAAATCCATGGAATCGTAATTACATTTTGATAATTAATCAGCGAAAAGAAACAGCCAGTCATTTCCCTGCTTTTAAACTTTTATTATCTTTGTCCCTGATTGTAGGGAAGTAAATAGCAAGGAATCTCAAACTCAATAGACATTCATGATAACAAAACACCTTCATTGGTTCTTGATAGCACTGCTTTGTGCGGTGACATCTTGTAAGACGACACAACAAATACCACAACAACCGACAGGTAAAGAGGCGAAGCGGGAGTTTCGCGGAGCCTGGATACAGACCGCATTTCAGGGAGAATATAAGGATATGACTCCTGCTCAGATGCGGAAAGACTTTGTCCGCAAGCTCAACTACCTGCAAAAATGCGGAATCAACGCCATCGTCTTCCAGGTGCGCCCCGAGGCCGACGCTTTCTATAAATCGGATATCGAACCTTGGAGCCGCTTCTATACCGGACAACAAGGGCTTGCACCGGCCGGGAACTTTGATGTGATGGCTTTCCTGATCGAAGAATGCCATAAGCGGAATATGGAGTTCCATGCCTGGCTGAACCCGTACCGGGCAAGTACAGCCGGAAATACCCGTTTTGCCGATTCACATATATATAATAAGCATCCCGAATGGTTCGTGACCTATAATAAACAAATCCTTTTTGACCCGGGATTGCCGGAAAGCCGGCAGTTTATCTGCCGTGTCGTGCGCGATATCGTAAGCCGTTATGATGTCGATGCTATCCATATGGATGACTATTTCTATCCTTATCCGGCGGCCGGTATGCCTTTCCCGGATGATAAGAGTTTCCGGAAATATGGTCTGAACAAAGGATATACGGCTGCACAACGCGGCGATTGGCGGAGGGAGAATGTGAATACGCTGATACGCGAAATCAAACGTACCATCCTGTTGGCCAAACCCTGGGTGCGCTTCGGCATCAGCCCGTTCGGCATCTATCGTAATAAAAAGAGCACTCCCGACGGTTCGGGCAGCGACACAAACGGCCTGCAAAACTACGACGACCTGTATGCCGACGTCACCCGTTGGGTGAAAGAGGGCTGGATCGATTATAACATTCCACAGATATATTGGGAAATCGGGCATTCGGCAGCCGACTATATCACTCTTATTAAATGGTGGGATAAGAACGCCAACGGCGGACATCTGTACATCGGACAAGATGTTGCCCGCACCATGAAAGCCGGACAGCTGACGCGCAAGATGCGTTACGAGCGTGCCCTGCCTCATGTCAGCGGAAACTGTTTCTGGCCGGCAAACGAAATCCTGTGGAATAACCAAGGCGTGGCCGACAGCCTGAAGCGGAACTATCACCGTTACCCGGCGCTGATCCCGGCTTATACCCATATGCACAACCGCGCTCCCCAGGAAGTCCGGAAGCTGAAAACGGAATGGACGGCACAAGGCTACCTGCTGCACTGGCAGGCCGAACAGAGTAAAACCAACCCGGAACTGGCAAGTTATTTCGTCATCTATCGTTTTGAAGATAAAGAACCGGTCAACTTGAGCGATCCGTCAAAGATAGTCGCTATCACGCGGGAAACGGGTTACCTGTTGCCTTACGACAACGGAAAACGCAAATATCGCTATGTCGTGACAGCCGTAGACCGTTTCCATAACGAGAACCAGGGTAAAAGCAAAAAGGTCAAACTCTAAATCCGGGCACGCATGTCTGATTTTATTTGTCAGAAATATACTGACTGTTCTTCTTGTTCCCATTACCAGAAGCAACTGTTCAAATACCGTTCTTACATCAAGGGAATGATACTCCCGAAGGAACGGTGTTCGCAGAATACGATCTATTTTCTGGTGAGCGGGCGCGTGCAGGTCAACAGCGAAGAACATCCGGGAACCATATTTCATGACGGACAGTTCATCATGCAGCCGATCGGTTCGCGTGTGGAATTTCGGATACTGGAAGCGACGGAATGCATCCTTTACCTGTTTGAAACACCGAAAAATATTTGCACCGATCGCTATAACCGGGGATTGGAGCTGGCAAAAGAAACCCCCATGCAACCCATCGTGATGGATATGTGTTTTCCCCTGCGCCTTTTCATCAACGGGCTGAAAATGTACCTCAACAATGAACTTCTGTGTGCGGAGCTTCTTGAGGCCAAGCGGACGGAATTGTATTTCCTGCTCAATTGCTATTATACCATTAAAGAAATAGCGGCTTTTTATGCACCTATATATAGGTATAGTAAAACATTCCGCTATTTCGTCATGCAAAATTACCTGAAAGCAAAAGACGTGGAGTCTTTTGCTCAATTAGGGGGGTACAGTACCCCGACTTTTCGCCGTCTATTCAAAGACACTTTCGGCGAACCGGCTTACCAATGGATGCTCAAGAAAAAATGCCAGGATATACAAAGCGATTTGACCACTACCGATATCAGTATCTCTGAAATCTGCTACAAGTACGGTTTCGAGTCATTATCGAACTTTTCCCACTTCTGCCGGGCCAATTTCGGCAAATCTCCACGCGCTATTCGCAACGAAAGAGGCGAAAACGTATAAAAATCAACATTTGTTGCAAGTTTTGCAACTCTTTGGTCAGAAAAAACAATTCTGCCGGTCTATAATCCCTGTACATTTGCATCATAACAGAAAGCAAGTTTTGATTATCAATCACTATTGAGCCAAATGGACATTCGGAAGTATTTAGAAACAGGAATCGCTTTTATGGTCTGCTGCATCATCGTCACACTGGTTAAGTGTAGCACAAACGATACGCCGGAGCAGAATGAGCAGGGAAACATAGAATACTCCTTTAAATGGGATAAGCTGTTGAAAGGGTTTCCCGCCCCGGAAAGGCTTCGATACTGTTTTTATCCGATGGACGGAGGACCGATGATCCAAATGGATAATGATGCGGACCGGTTGCGTTTCGCCTTGCCGCCCGCCCGTTACAAGCTTTTGATCTTTAATTGTGATGCGGCAAATATTGCTTTCAAGAATACGAACAACTTCGACACAGCCGAAGCGTATCTTGTAACAACGAAAGCTGCCGACGGGATACATAGCGGGACGATTCCCCTGTACGGAATCGCAGTCGAAGAGTTAGAGGTAAAAAGAGGTAGCAACGAATTGATCGAATTCAAGCCCGAACCTCTGGTCCGCAACCTCTCCATCACAGTGAAGGTGGAAGGAATGGAACATATAACGGGCTGTAAAGGAACTATCAGTGGCCTGTCGAGCGCCATCAACCTCAGTAAACAGGAGGTTGTGGCAGACGCAAAGGCAGACCGGACTTTTGAAACCACCCCTTCGGAGGAAGGAGTCAGTGCAAACATTCTGATGTTGGGAAAACCGAAAGAAAAAGGAGAAGACGAAGAGCAGCCGGGTACGACTCCGACCCACGAGGTAACATTAGACTTTACCTTATCCGATGGGAGTAGCAGCTCTTCAACGATCGACTTAGGTACATCCCTCAACGAGACCGAAGGGCAAGATATAGACATCGCGATAGAAGCCGACATCACCCCCGGTCCCAATTTCACAGTAACAATCAACCGGTGGAAGGTAACATCCGGTGACAGTTTAATTATTGAATAGACAACGAATATTTAATTAACGATTATAGGGTATAACAATTTAAAAATTTATAATTATGAAGAATCTATTATTAGGTATGCTTGCTATGGCAGCAATGGTTAGTTGTTCAAGTGAAAATGATCCGATAGACGACGTAACTGGCGGAAAGCAGGATAAGGTGGAGATAAAGTTAAATGCAGGAATTGCTGCTGCGACTAAAAGTGCAGGAGTCATAACAGAAACGGGAGGTGTACTTGCGAATGATTTACAAGTACGTTTTTTCAGACCAGTCGATGCTGCTACAGCTACTTGGACTACCGGTGATGAATTATATGCGGTAGTAGCGGCTGCAAGTGGTCATAGTATTACCTTTAAAGATAAGGAAGGGGATGGAGCTGTTGATAAAAAAATATATTACAGTAATGCAGAAGGTGTAAATTCCTATTTGGCAGGTTGCTTTTTAGATGATGCAGTAATTACTGCTGCTGATGATTTAAAAGATGGTAAAATTGCTTTTACCATTACTGGACAACAAGATATTATGGCAACTAAAGGTGGTTCGGGATCAAAAAGTACGGCATTTGGGGATTTTAAGTTCGAACATTTGTTATCACAAATTAATGTACAATTAATTGGTACCGCTGCTTCAGAAAGTAATTTTGGAAAAATAACTAAAGTTGAAATTATTGAAGTTCCGACTCAGTTGGAATTAACATTGTCCGGAGGAGAACCTGCAATAGCCGCTGTAACTCCAGCAGAAACTGGGAATATAACAATATATTCTGGAACTGAAAAAGCGATCCCAACAACTTCTTCTCCTGCAGGAGATGCCGTTATGATATGGTCAAAAGTATCAGACAATTCAACAATAGGTAGTCAAGATGCTCCTTTGAAAGTTAAAATCACAACAACAAATGGAGCATATACTGTGCCTGTTACGATTACAGATGGTCTTCAGGCAAGTCAGAATCATAGCATAACTTTGACTTTCTCAGAAAAAATTGATGCACAAGCAACATTTGGAGAATGGAAGGATAATGCTAATACTGGCTCAGGAGATATTCAATAGCAATAAATAATAAGGACATATCAAAGTTGTTCTCAATAGCTTTTGATATGTCCTTAATGTCAATATTTATGATAGTTTCAAAGAAGCAAATATTAAACTTGTTATTCTTAGCAATGTTAGGATGTAGTGCTGGCACAGATCTTCCAGAGGAAAATATTCTTGGTGATCCTATCCATTTCTCCACCCGCATCCAAACCCTTACCACCAAAGCCATTATCACCGATGCCACCCTTCCCGACAATTCCCAGATCGGAGTCTTTTCCTGGGGGCATCATAAAAGCGACGGAAGTGTGAACACCACGCTACGCAAGGATTTGACAAACACTCTTTATACTCAGCAGGCAGGAAGCAACGAATTAATTGCCTCCGTGGACGGCCATTATCCCATCAATCCCGACACCCTGCTTAATTTCTACGCCTATTATCCTTATACCCAATCGGGAACTAATACGTCAGGGAGTATTCCGTTCGATCTAAACAAACAAGAAGATATTATGTGGGCGACTCCCGTCCTGAACCGGAGCAAAGCCACAAGTGCAGAGACGGTAAACCTCGCCTTCAACCATTTACTCTCGGCTATCACGGTCAAATTTGAGAAAGCCGACGACATCAAAGAAACGATGATCCTGCAAAGTCTTTCCCTCGCAGGCTATTCACCCGTTATACAACTCGACATACAAACAGGCAAGCTGACACAAGCGGCCACCGAAAGCAACTATACCTTTGCCAAAAGCCTGAACATCGAAATCGGCCCGACGCAAAAGACAATCACAACCGATTGCCTGCTCTACCCGGTTGCCAAACCCGTCTTTATTGTCCGCATAAGCGATAAAGACTACCGCATCGAATCCACCAAAGCATTCGAAGCCGGCAAAAAACAGACATACGAATTTACGCTACAGGCCAAAGACATCCACCTCTCCGGCAGCATCAATCCCTGGGAAGAGGGCGGTTCAAGTAACGAAACGGTTTACTTTTAATAACAGCCGGAGGCAGGTCTTTTGTAATCAAGCTGAATATACAGACTGGATGAAGTCCGCAAGTCCCTTTGTCTCATCCAGGTCGAGTTTGCGGCGGATATCTATCTTGCGGTGGTAAATGGTCGATATGCTCTGTCCGGTGATGACATTGATTTCCTTCGTGGTGAAGCCGGCGCATAGCAGGCAGCAAAGCTGAATCTCCTTCTCGTTCAGCAACTCGCCGTAGCGGTTGGTCAGTTTCGTATAAAAACCGTTATAAGACGCGTCGATAATCGGATAAAGCTCTTCCCATATCAACAGGCGGTTGCCCTTTTCTGTCCCCTCTCCCGGATTCGCTATTTGCCGGAGAAGTTCCTGGTTGGCGCTGGTCGGCGAGGAGGCAAGCAGGCGGATCAATCCCAATTGTTTCAGCAGGATGCGGCGGAAGAATGCACCGTCGGCAGCCGGTTCTTCAGCCATATTCTTCCGGGCTTCGTTCAACAGGTGCTCTAATGCTTCAGCCTTCTCTTCGGAAGCTACCCAGCGTTGCCTGCGGTTGCGGATGTAGAGATACAGGATACTGCCTGCCAGGATAACGGCACAGAGGATTCCGGTCAGCAATAGTTTGAGTTGCTGTTGGTGCAGGTTGAGCGTATATTGCTTTTCCAGAAGAACCTGCTGGTTCTGGACGTGCTCGCTGTTGATCAGTCGCTGGCGGTAGGATGCTGTGTTGATCGAGTCGTTGTAGATAAACTCTTTTGTCCGGATGTCTTTGGGCGACAGGGCGTAGCTGGTCGCTGCATATAAAGTGCTGAGTGAGTTATGGGCGGTCGGGTAGTCTTCCTTTATCCGGATAACTTCTTCTTTATAGGCCTCCGCTGCCTTTTGGTAACATAGCAGGGCAGAGTCCGGTTTGCCCATCGCTAAATAGATATAACCTTTCGTGCTGGTGCTGGAAAATAAATAGCGTTCGGGATTGATGGCGATTGCTTCGTCGGACAGTCTCAATGCTTCGTGGGCATCCAGCCCGATCATATTGGCACAGTTACTCAAATAGAAAGGACGTTGCTGCAAGGGCATCCGGTAAACCAGTTCCAGGCATTTGTAGGTATAATAAACAGCCGAATCCGGATGCAGTCCCTCGAAGTTGTAGCTGGCGGCCAGTTCGTAGTATGTATCCGCCCGCCATTCCGGATCGGTGGTTATGGATAGCAGTTTGTGGGCATACTGTCGGGCAAGCGGATAGTTTTTCGGATTGATATGGTCGTTGTACAACAGGATAAGTTTGCTGTATAGGGCCGGAATATGGTTCTGCTGGTCGTGCGGACAGACTTCGATGGCACGGCGGTAGAAGGCATCCGCCCGGTCGAACTGTTTCAGCCACTCCTGCCGTTGTGCCTCTAAGCGGTAACAATCACGCAAGCGGGCGGAGTCGTGGACGGCGGCGTAGTAGTCGATAGACGTCTGCAACAGCGAATCGGTCACGTACGACCGGTCTGTGTTACGGCGTCCCGTTGCGTGCAGATACCAATAATCGGCCAGCTCTTTTCCCGTCAGCCGTTCGGGGAAACGGATCTGTTTGAGGAGAAGGAGCGTACTGTCCGGGTTCTTCCGCAGGCAGCTTTCCGCCCGGTCGAGCAGGTCGCGGTCCGATGGCGCCGTGCATGCGCCTGACAGGAGGACGAAGAATAGTAAGATATAACCCGTTATCGCGGAAACGTACCTGTTCATGGAAGTGTCTGTTTGAAAAAATGTTTCCACAAAGCTAAGAAACTTTACTTGTATAAACAACTCTTCCATAAATATGCTACAGACGGTTAAAGTCGGTTCTCTTTTGGTCAGGTATGGATTTATCTGTATCTTTGTTGCTGCGTTAATGATAAGAAAGCATGGCAGATACGAAGGAACAATTTGAAAAAGTGATATCCCAGTGCCGGGAGTTGTTTGAAAAGAAGTTGAAAGATTACGGTCCGTCGTGGCGCATTATGCGTCCGCAGTCGGTGACCGACCAGATATTTATTAAGGCAAACCGGATCCGCAGCCTCGAAATAAAGGGCGTGAGCATGGTGGACGAAGGCATCCGTCCGGAGTTCGTGGCAATCGTCAACTACGGCGTGATCGGGCTGATACAGTTGGCAAAGGGATTTGCCGATACGACCGATATGAGCAATGAAGAGGCGCTGGCCTTGTACGATAAATACATCACGGAAACCAAAGAACTGATGTATGCCAAGAACCATGATTACGATGAGGCGTGGCGCGGTATGCGTATCAGTTCCTACACGGACCTGATCCTGATGAAGCTCTATCGTACGAAGCAGATCGAGAGCCACGGCGGCAAGACGATCGTCTCCGAAGGCATCGATGCCAATTATATGGATATGATCAACTACGCCCTGTTCGGACTAATAAAACTTGAATATGGTGAAGAAGAAGAAGGGTGCGTCAAAAATAAGTTCTAACGCTTTAGCGTGTCATTGCGGGCTTGACCCGCAACCTCATCCTAAACGGATTTACAGTGATTAGGATGAGATGGCGGGTCAAGCCCGCCAGGACACAGACGCAGTGAATAGAACGACACACACCTGTACTTAAAAAATAAGAGACAAGTGAAAAGTAAAGATACCGTTATAAAGATATTGGCAGAACTCTGCCGCCTGCTGATCGGAGTCGTGTTTATCTTCTCCGGCTTTGTCAAGGCGGTCGATCCGGTGGGAGGGGCGATCAAGATAGGTGATTATCTGACTTCCTTCGGACTGGACAAGTTACAGCCTTTTACGGTATTGCTTTCTTTCAACCTCTCGGCAATCGAGTTTGCATTAGGTGTCTGTATGCTGTTAGGCGTGTACCGGAGGTATGTTTCTTTCCTCGTGCTGGTGTTTATGGCGTTTATGACGCCGCTCACCCTGTATCTGGCCCTTTTCGATCCGGTGTCGGATTGCGGATGCTTCGGCGATGCGCTGGTCATCACGAATTGGGAGACATTCTATAAAAACATAGTCCTTTCTGCTGCGGCCGTTACCGTGTTTATTTATAACCAACGGCTGTTCCAGTGTTTTACTTACCGCGCTTATTGGTTTGTCGCCCTCTATGCCTACCTGTTCGGGGTGGGTTTCGCTTATTATAACTACAACCATCTGCCGGTAATCGATTTCCGTCCTTATAAGATCGGCGCGAATATCCCGCAGTTGATGGAGATACCCGACGGCGCTCCCGAGGACGAATATAAATACTCGTTCGTCTATGAGAAAGACGGGGTGAAGAAAGAGTTCTCGCTCGAAGACTATCCGGCAAACGACAGTAGCTGGACGTTCGTAGAGTCGAAAACCGAACTGATCCGGAAAGGATATGAAACGCCCGTTGCCGGCTTTAACATCTATAACGGCGAAGGCGAGGACGTGACGGATGAAATCATCCGCAATCCCGGTCCGGTTCTCCTCCTGATCTCCCCGAAACTGGAAGATGCCGACGACGAACGGATGGACGAGATCAACAGTGTGTATGACTATGCGCTTGAACACAACATACCGTTTTACTGCGTAACCGGTTCATCGCCGGAGGCTATCGATACGTGGAGCGACAATACCGGCGCCGAATATCCTTACCGGATGGCGGACGAGGTGTTGCTCAAGACAATTATCCGTTCCAATCCCGGACTGGTGCTGCTGAAAGACGGCACGATACTGGGTAAATGGCATTACAACGACATCCCGGCGGAAGAAGATGTGAAAGCGGTGATGGACGGCTGCCTGGACGGGCAGCGTATAAAAAGTAAAGAAGATGTTGCGCTCGCAACCAACTTATTGACTTTTACCGTACCTTTGCTGCTTGTTTGGGTGTACGACCTGTTGCGCTTCCGGCGCAGACGCAAAGAGAAGAAATAACTATTGTATTACATATTTAATTAATTAAGTCATGAGAAAGAATATTGTTGCAGGAAACTGGAAGATGAACACTACCCTTCCTGAAGGTCTTGCTTTGGCAAAAGGTTTAGACGAAGCTCTTAAAGGTAAAACAATCAACTGCGATGTGATCATCGGTACTCCGTTCACTCACCTGGCAAGCGTTGCTGCCGCTATCGATACTGACAAGATCGGTGTTGCCGCAGAAAACTGCGCCGACAAGGAAAAAGGTGCTTACACAGGTGAAGTTTCTGCCGCTATGGTTGCTTCCACAGGTGCAAAATATGTGATCTTAGGCCACTCTGAAAGACGTGCTTACTATCACGAAACTCCGGAAATCCTGAAAACAAAAGTTGAATTGGCTTTAGCTAACGGCCTGACTCCGATCTTCTGTATCGGTGAAGTGCTGGAAGAAAGAGAAGCCGGCAAGCATTTCGAAGTGGTAGACGCTCAGATCAAGGGCTCTCTGTTCGACCTGTCTGCTGAAGACTTCGCTAAGATCGTATTAGCTTACGAACCGGTTTGGGCTATCGGTACAGGCAAAACCGCTTCTTCCGACCAGGCTGAAGAGATCCACGCGCATATCCGCGCTACATTGGCTGCTAAATATGGCCAGGAAATCGCTGACAACTGCACAATCCTTTACGGTGGTAGCTGCAACGCAGGCAACGCTAAAGAATTGTTCTCCAAACCGAACGTAGACGGTGGTCTGATCGGCGGCGCATCTTTGGCTGTTGATAAGTTCATGCCGATTATCGAGGCGTTCAACTAATAAATTAAGAATTGAAAATTGAAAATTGAAAGTTGTTTCGGCTTTCAGCCGATTGGGGCTCTGTCTCCTTTTAATTTTCAATTTTCAATTTTCAACTTTCAATTAACATGAAACGTATCCTATCCTTATGTATGTTGCTCGGCGCATCCGCCCTGTCCGCCCAGACCGGTGGTGACGGATCGGCGGTGACTATTGTCGATGCCCTGCAGGAAAAGGTTCCGGGAAAAGGAACTGTTGTGGTACGCCAGCCGGATGCTCTTCGCACGATGATGGGCAAACGTTTGCATGGCGAAGGTGTAGAGAAGACCGACAGTACAGCCTTTTTGAAGATACAAGGCTATCGTACACAAGTGTTTTCCGGCAACAATCAGCGTAAATCCAAAGACGAGGCGTTCCGGAAAGAAAAAGAAATTAATGAGCTTTTCCCCGATGTTCCGACCTACGTGACCTATAACGCTCCGTTCTGGCGCGTGCGTGTCGGCGATTTCCGTTCGCACGAAGAGGCTTACCATATGCAACGTCTGCTGATGGATGCATTCCCCGCCTACAAGAAAGAGATGTACATCGTAAAGGAAGAAGTCAAAATCCCATTGAATTGAAATGAGTGAAGAAGTAAACGCTAAGACTTTGCAGGCCCGCGAAGAGTTGGCCGGACACTATAAAAGTATTATCAGCCTGCTTGGCGAAGATGTGGACCGCGAAGGCCTGTTGAAAACCCCCGAGCGCGTTGCCAAAGCCATGCAATTCCTGACAAAAGGCTATCAGGAAGACCCGGCAGCCGTGCTCCGCGGCGCTATGTTCAAGGAGGAAGACTACAAGCAGATGGTCATTGTGAAGGACATCGACTTCTTTTCCCTTTGCGAACATCACATGCTGCCCTTCTTCGGGAAAGCCCATGTCGCCTATATCCCCAAAAAATATATCACAGGATTGAGCAAGATTCCCCGTGTCGTGGACATCTTCGCCCGCCGCCTCCAGATCCAGGAACGCCTCACGATGCAGATCAAAGAATGCATCCAGGAAACGCTCGACCCGCTTGGCGTCATGGTTGTCATCGAAGCCCAGCACATGTGTATGCAGATGCGCGGCGTCGAGAAACAGAACTCCCTGACCACCACTTCCGACTTTACGGGATTCTTCCAGCAAGCCAAGACGCGCGAAGAGTTCATGAATCTGATCAAACATAATCGGTAGCCGTCCCTCCGGTCGGCACCTGATTTCCGTGAGCCGGCATGTAAATACGGTTTTATGCCGTCTTAATCTTATCCCCCTGCCACATAATCCTTGTCCGACCCGGGTCGGACAGTTGTTCGACGAAGGTCAGACAGCTGTTCGACGGGGGTGGGACAGCTGTTCGACCGGGTCGAACAATGTTTGGATGCCTGCTCTTCCCTAATTACATGGCTTTTGACGGAAAATATCTTCCTCATGAGCAGAAAAAAGACCGTCGTCGTGTAATATACTTCCCAATTGTGCGACTAATTAAATAAAACGATGAGAGAATGAAAGCTACCCGACAACAGGAAAAAGAGTTTATCGCACTTGTGGAGGAATACAAGCAGGTCATCTACAAAGTCTGTTATGTGTATGCATCCGATGCCGACCACCTGAACGATTTGTATCAGGAGGTGGTGATCAATCTGTGGAAAGCTTACCCTCGCTTCCGGGGCGAATGTAAGTCGTCCACCTGGGTGTACCGCATCGGTCTGAACACCTGCATCTCCTTTTTCCGCCAGTCGAAGCGGAAGCCGGAAGTCGTCCCGATCTCGGTCGATCTGGATGCTTTTGCCGAGGATGAAGACAAAACGGCGCAACTGCGTGAACTCTACCGGATGATCAATCGGCTCAGCCAGCTCGAACGCGCGCTTATCCTGCTCTGGCTCGAGGAACGAAGCTATCAGGAGATAGCGGACATCATGGGTATTTCCAAGAACAACGTGGCAGTCAAACTCAATCGTATCCGTGAGAAATTGAAAACAATGTCGAACAGTTAAACGTAATAAATATGGAACTGGAAGAATTAAAAGCGAGCTGGAGTGTCTTGAACGAGCAGCTTGAAAAGAGTGAGATGCTGAACAAAAGGATTATCAAGGAGATGATAACCAACCGGACGCAATCGGCCTATGAGCGGCTGTTCCGGTATGATATATGGGGACTTATATTGGTGCTTGTCTTTTGTCTTATGTTCCCGATACTGACTTTTACCGGGCAGTTGGTGATGAAGCCACTTTCGTTTGTGGTGTTGGAAGGATGTTTAGTTATAGGTTTTATTATGCAGGTCTTTTTCCTTTCTATTCATATAAGGTTTGATATGGAAAAGAAAAAAATTTGCGAGCTTGCCAGGCTGGAGTTCGTGTATAAATTGTGGATGAAAAGGAATCATGTGATTGGTACTGGAATAGCCATTGTCGGCATAATTGCTTTTCTGTTTATTGAACAGGATCGGCTTGTTGCAGGATGGGAGCTGCGAATGGTTGTGGCACTCTTTGTGGCTGCTGTTATTGCCTATTTCCAGATCCGTTTTTACCAGAAGAATATCCGTGTTATCGAAAAAGGCCTGGAAGAGCTGAAGGAGTTCGAGGAGGAACCGATAGCACCTTGTCCCCGCGCTTGACGCGGGGCCGCAAATATACTGCCAATCTAATGCGAGGGGATGTGTCAAACTCCTATTTATAGCGTCTGTGTCCTGGCGGGCTTGACCCGCCATCTCATCCTAATTATTGTAAATCAGTTTGGTATGAGGTTGCGGGTCAAGCCCGCAATGACACGCTAAAGCGTCAGAACTTACTTTTGCTCCCCCTTCCTCCACAGGGCCTTTTCGACAGATTCATTTCTTATCGCTCGGTAAGGTTTTTCTTGGTGTCGAAGGTTCTTTTATGACTTTGATATTCCAACCTAACTTCTTTGCTAATAATTTCAGCAAAGCCATGTCTGCTTCCGGAATGGACAGTTCTACCTTTTTAATTGCCGTATCCATATTCTTATGTATTTAATATTAATTGGCGGATCATTCAATTATTATATAAACAAAGTTAGTGTATTTCTTTGAATCAGCAAATTAAAGTCCATTAAACCGTTCGTCAACCAATCCGGACCGTTGGTCATAATAATTTGACGGGGAGCCTTTGGGAGTGTAGTTTTGAAATAAAAACGAGATGAACAGAGGCTTTTTTATAGGGTTATTCCTACTGGCGGGGTGCGCAGGCACGGGCGTTTTTGCCCAGACGGACACGATTGCGGATCAGAAGATCGAGGAAATTGTTATTACGGCGAAAGTGCCGGTCGTGACGATTAAGGCGGATAAGATGACGTACCATATCGAGTCGGCTGTGGCGCGCGGGCAGGGCAGCCTGTATGAAGTGTTGGAAATGCTTCCGGGCGTCATGATCAGCAATGACGGGAAGATTTACCTGAACGGGCAAAGCGGCATTAACGTCCTGATGGACGGGAAACAGACGTATCTTTCCGGACAGGAGCTGGTCACCTTGCTCAAGTCCACTCCGGCGGCGACAGCGGAAAAGATCGATCTGATCACGCACCCGTCCTCCCGTTACGACGCGAGCGGTAATGCCGGGCTGATCGATATCCGGACGAAGAAGATGCGCCTCCAGGGCATGAACCTGACGGCTAACGGCAGTTTCCGGCAGGGGAAGTATGGTGTCGGGAACGGAAGTCTGTCGATGAACAGGCGCGAGGGCTTGTTTAACTTTTACCTGACTTATTCCTATTCGCAGGGGACGGATTGCAACGAGCTTCAGATAGACCGCCTCTTTACCGGCCTGCGGGACCCGGACAAGGTGGAGCTGTCCGTCCGGCAGGATTCCTACCGCAAATATCCTTATACCTCCCATTATTACCGGGCGGGGATTGATTTCTTTGCCTCCGCGTGTACGGTAGTTGGGGTGTACACGAACGGCAATCTGCATCAGAGCCGGATGCCGGGCGATATGTTTACTTATTTCAGCGCTCCTTCTTCTGCGTCGCCCGACTCCATGCTCCACACCTCGAATGTGGAGGACCGGAAAAAGAAGAACTTCACTGCCGGAGTCAACCTGACTCATCAGTTGGATACGGCGGGAAAGGTGGTGGATGCTTCCTTTGATTATCTCCATTTCGGCTATACGGATAACCTGGACTTGCATAGCTCTTCGCAAAACCGGCCCGGACGGGTGGATTCTGTAAAGGGAGATGTCCCGGGCGCAATCAACCTCTATGCCGGACAGGTGAACCTGACCTTGCCTTTTGCCGGGAAATGGGAGTTGGAGGCAGGCGCCAAATTCTCTTTCATCTCGATCGACAACGAGGCGTCGTATGCGGATAACAAAGGAAACGGTTGGGTGCCGAACGAAGCCCTGAGCCAGCATTTCGTATATGATGAAAACATAAATGCCGGTTATATCCAGTGCGGTGCGACTTTCAATCCTTTCTATATCCGGACCGGGCTGCGTGTGGAGAATACGCGCATAGACGGGCGCTTGACAAGCGGGGAGGCGCAGATAGACTCTTCCTTCACCAGCCGCTATACGAATCTTTTTCCTTCTTTGTTGCTTGAATATGCGTTCCGGCAAAACAAGCTGTCCCTTTTTTACGGCAGGCGGATTGTCCGTCCTAACTATGGAGACCTGAATCCTTTTGTCTATATCTTCGACGACTATACCTTTGAACAGGGGAACACGGCGCTTAAGCCGATGAAGTCGGATCGTCTGGAACTGACATTTATCTATAAGAACCTGTTCCGGGCCGGCTTTCTCTATTCCCGCACGCATGATGTGATCGTGAAAAGCTTTTTCGAGAAAGACAACAGGCAGGTGTATGTCACGCCGATGAACCTGTCTACGGGAACCAGCCTCGGACCGCGCCTTTATACCGGCAATCTTCCCCTGGCCTCTTTCTGGACGGTGAATGCGAATGTGGCCTGTGTCTATAACCACTATCGTTGGACGGATACAGCCGGCGAGCGGGTCAACAAACGGGCGACCCTGATCGGCAGCCTTACGAACCAACTCGATTTCGGGAAAGGATGGAGCATGGAACTGTCCGGCTCTTACAACGGCAAGATGGCGGCCGGGCAAGCCACGCTCAGTCCGATCTGGCAAGTTGACGGAGGCATCAGGAAGAAAGTCTTGAAGAATAACGGCACGATCCGCCTGTTCGCCCGCGACATTTTCCATTCCTACCGGGAGAAGATGATGCTGACGGTGCCGGGGCAGCAGGCTTTTACCAATGAACGGCAGGACAATACCCAGATCGGCATCTCTTTCACCTATCGTTTCAGTAAAGGCTACGAGGTGAAAGAATCCCGCCGGAAAAGTAGTGTAGATGAGAGTAAAAGAATAAATTTGTAGGAAATAACAAGAGCAGGCATGAAGATATTACCCCGTTTATATCCGTTGTTTTTAGGAATCGTGATGTTCAACTTCATCCGGTTGACGACCGACTTGGCGAAGAATGAAGCGTTTTGGGCTAATTCGATGCGGTTTCATCTGCAGGCGTTGGCGGTAACGGTCTTTATGTGTTATGTCTTTGATTATGAAAGCCGCTATTTCCTCGATAAGGTTAAGCCCCGGTTGAACCTGTCTCCGGCTGCCGAGTACTTCTTGACGTTTCTCAAGTTGTTTGTGATGGTTAACCTGCTTATATTTGTCGGTGATCATGTCGGGCTTCTGCATTTGGGAAACTCCTGGGTCGATTATGTTATAGCCGATGTGATTTATATCCCTCTTCTTTTCATGTATTACATCCTGCTTCGTAGTGGGAAGATGGAGAAAGAGCTGCAGAACCGGATCTTGCAGTTGGAAAAGATTAAGGTGGATCAGTTGGAGATGGAATTGAAGTTCCTGCGTTTCCAGTATCATCCGCATTTCCTGTTCAACGCTTTGAATACGGTTTATTTCCAGATCGACGAGAAGAACGAAGCTCCCCGGCGGACGATCGAAATGCTGTCCGACCTGCTGCGTTACCAGCTCTACGGGGGAAGCCAGAAAGTCCCGGTGCAGAAAGAGATCGACTATCTGCGTACCTATATGAATATGCAGAAGCTGCGGATGAGCGAGCGGTTGAGGCTGGACGTCTCTTTCTCTCCTTCGCTCTGTGAACAGCCGGTTTATCCGCTTTTGTTTCTGCCTTTGGTGGAGAATGCCTTTAAATATGTGGGCGGTGACTACCGGATCGATTGCCGTATGACGGATGAGGAGGGGAAAATCCTGTTTGAGATTACGAATAGTCTGCCTCCTCTTCCGCCTTCTCCGTCCGGGAAAAAGGGGATCGGGCTTGAAAACCTGAAACGGAGGTTGGAGCTTCTCTATCCTGAAAAGCACAGTCTCGTCATTAAGAAAGAACCGGAACAGTATTCCGTAAAACTCATGATAGAAATCGATGCCTTATGAATATAAATTGTGTGATAACAGATGACGAACCGGTTGCCCGGAAAGGTTTGCAGTCGTATGTGGAGAAGGTGGATTTCCTTACCCTGACAGGCGTATGCGAAGATGCGATCCAGTTGAACACCTTGTTGAAGGAGCAGCAGCCCGATTTGCTTTTCCTGGATATCGAGATGCCTTACCTCTCCGGCCTGGACCTGCTTTCCACGCTGGCGAATCCTCCGAAAGTGGTCATCACGTCCGCCTATGAGCAGTATGCCCTGAAAGGATATGAACTGGATGTCGCCGACTACCTGCTCAAACCGATCTCTTTCGAGCGTTTCCTGAAAGCGGTGAATAAGGTGCATGCTGCGTTGCAAAAGGAAGCTCCTGCCACCGGTGATGATCCTTATCTCTTTGTGAAAAGTGATAAGCTGATGAAGAAAATCTATCTGAAAGAAATCCTGTTTGTCGAGGCAGTCGAGAACTATGTCTGTATTTATACCCCTGCGGGCAGGACGCTGGTGCATTCCACGATGAAGAACATTGCCGCTTCCCTTCCCGAAGACACGTTCCTGCAATCCCACAAATCCTACATTATAAACATCGCCCGCATCGATCTGGTAGAAGGGAACATGCTGTATATCTCCGGCCATAAGATTCCCGTCGCCCGCAACCTGCGCGAGGCGGTGATGAGGCGGGTGTTGAGGAATACGTTGTGAGCCGGCTTAGAATATGAGCATATAGGCCCGGTATTTCGTCTCTTTCGTTACCGGGCAGAGGGGGACGTAGCCTTCTCTTATTTTGCCGTCTTTCATTTCGAGCGGGTAGGCTTTTTTCATGAAGCAGTGATGCTCGTAGGCTTCTCCCGCTTTGCTTTGGTATGTGATGTGCATATCGCCGCGTGCGTGTGGCGCCAGATATTTCTGGCTGATGCGCAAGGCGACCATACCCATTGTGTACCGCATGTTGACTTCTATGCAAGGATGTATGGCGAATGAATTGTCGGAAGCTTTGCGGTAAACCAGCATATCCACTCCCAGGTAGCCGGAATAGATCGAGCCGTATATCTGCCGGACTGCTTCGCGTACGGCCTCTTTCAACCGTTGGAAGGTGTCGTCTCCGAAGTGCTCGATAAAGAAACTTTCCAGATATGACTGCTCTCCCAATACATTACCGGAATAGGCTCCTTTTTTTTCTGCTCCGAATACGGAAAGGCCTTCGTAGCGTACATTCCCTTTTCCGTCCGAATGGAATTCCATGGCAAAGTCGAGGTATTTGTCGAGTGCGCATTCGATGCTGACGCATCCCTGTTTGTTGAGCGCCCCCTCTATCCAGGTGCGGTCTTTAGCCGTGAGTTTGCGTTCCGGCAACCAGAGGAGCCCTCTGCCGGAGGAAGAATAAGGGGTTTTCAGGACAAAAGGAGCCCTTTGGAGAATCAGGTATTTTTCCACTTCCCTTATCTTCTTGCAGAATTTCGGTGCAACGGGGAAAGCCATCTCCGGCATCAGTTCCCGTATTTTGTCCAGACATTCGGCAGCGGTCTGACGGCCTGTCAACCGGGTATAATCATCTTTCCATTCAGGGATGGCAAGATCCAGGTTCCCATTTTGCTTGAGCTTGTTGAAGAGATGGAGGCTTTGAGGTGAAACGCCCCAGGGAGCTGCTTCCATTTGGGGCAGGTTGTTCCCTTTTCCTTCAAGCTCTTTCCGGGAGATAGGGGTTGCAAAGGGTTTGAGTTCTTTTGGTTGCAAAGAGAAGAAACGGGGAGAGATGAGTTCTTCCGTGAAAACAAAATCTTCCGGGTCTGCATACCAGACAGGAAGGTAGGCCAGCTCCCGAATCATTCTTTGTACGTTGGTCGGGGGAGTATAATTTTCAGAGCCTTGGAGTATGGCTGTTTCGTGTCCCGGGTTGAAATAGTGTAATTTAGATCTCATATGCAAAAGAAAAGCAACGAAGCCGTCCGGTTAACGGGCGGCTTCATATGTTTTATTCCAGATTCTCATCGATGGCATCAATCTTTTTGACGATAAGTGCCATCTCGTCTTTTAGTTTTTCAATCTTACGTTCCATCTCTTTTACCAATCCGCCGCCGCCTTTGGAGGAGATGCTGAGGAATCCGATGTTGTTTTCGTAGGTCTGAAGTTCGTTCTTCATCCGTTCGAACATACGCATCAGTTTTTCCCGTTCGCCGTAAAGCTTTCCTTTTCCGCGTTCACCGCCGCTCATATCGCTCAGGTTGTTGCGGAATGTCTGCATCTTGCGGTCGTTCTGGTCGACTTTGAGGCGGTCGAATTGTTTGTCTACCGCTTCATGATATTCTTTGTATATCTTGTCTTTTTCCTTGAACGGGACATGGCCGATGGTGTTCCATTCCGCCATGAGTCCTTTTAAGGTGGCAAGAGCTTCATCATGCTCAGTCTCTTCTATTGCGTTGATCTTCTCGATCAGTGCTTTTTTAGCAGTCAGATTTGTCTGTTCTACGCTCTTTTGGGAAGAAACATTCTTATTCTTTTGTTCGAAGAAATAATCGCAGGCCGAGATGAAACGTTTCCAGATGGCGTCGGAATGTTTGCGGGCAACCGAACCGATCGTTTTCCATTCTTTCTGCAAGGCGATCATCTTTTCGGTAGTGCTCTTCCATTCAGTGCTGTCTTTCAATGCTTCCGCTTTTTCGCACAAGGCTTTTTTCAGTTCGAGATTCTTTTCCATCTCTTCCTTGATGCCTTTGTAGAATTCGCTTTTGCGGTTGAAATAGACATCGCAGGCGGCACGGAAGCGTTCGAATATCTTCACGTTGGATTTCTTCGGTGCGAAACCGATTGTTTTCCATTTTTCCTGCAGGGATATCACTTCTTTGTTCTTCTCTTCCCAGTCTTTGAATGATTTCAAAGCGGAGTAGTCGATGCCCTCTATTTGTTCGCAAATAGCTGTCTTTGCTTCCAGGTTCTCCTGTTCTTTAGCTTTCAGACCCTCGAAGTGTTCCTGATGGCGCTTGTTGATAATTGTGGAAGCGGCTTTGAAGCGGGCCCACAAGTCTTCGCGCAATTCTTTGGCAACCGGACCGATCTCGCGCCATTGCTGGTGCAGCTTCTGAAGCTGGTGGAAAGCGGATACGACGTCCGGTTCTGTCTGCAGTTTCTCGACTGTTTCGCAGAGGGCGGTTTTCAATTCCAGATTCTTCTTGAAGTCGTAATCGCGGAACTGGTTGTTTATCTTAATGATGTCGTAGAACTTTTCACTGTATATCTGATAGTTCTTCCACAGCTCGCTGACATGCTCCTGCGGAACGGCTTTCACTTCTTTCCATCTCTGCTGGATGTCTTTGAAGTCGTTGTATAGCTTGTTGAAGTCTTCCTGGCTTTCTGTCAGGGCTTTCAGCTGGTCGATCAACTGGAGCTTCAAGGCGTAGTTGGCAGCCTTTACGCGTTCTTCTTCGGCAAGGATAGCGGCCCGTTTTTCTTTGTAAACAGCAAGCAGGTCTTTAATCTTGTTTTCTGTTTCATCTTCGGGAGCAACGAAATCTTTTTCTTCACCTCCGTTTTCCAGAAATGCTTTCTTCAATTCGTCCACTTCGCTCCGGTGGATTTTGTAGTAAGCCTGTTTGAGGGCTTCCACCTCGTTGCGGGTAGCATCGGCTGCCGCTGCAACCAATCCGGTCAATTTCTCCAGAATTTCTTCTTTCGATAATTTTCCCGCAGCCGTAGCCACATCATCGCCTGCCGCAGTTTCGTCAGTGCTGACTTCTGCTTCAGCAGATGTTTCTTCTGCTACAACTTCGGCTTCCGGTGTTTCATTCGTTACAACTTCTTCCGCCGTGTCTTCCGGTGCCGTCACCGGGGCTTTAGTTTCTTCCAATTTGCCGGTTTCTTCGGCAGGCAAATTAGTTTCGTGAGTGTCCATCATATTCAATCGCATTTAAGAATAAGGATAAATGTATCCTATATCAAGTCACAAATTAAAGTAAATATTTTTGGATTTCAGCATTTGAAAGCGATTTATTTGCGAGAAAATGTTAAAATAATGAATAAAAGGCTGAAAATCTTCCTATTCTTCTACAAGTTGTATCAGATCGAAATACATTAACCGGGTTTCTGAATCCTTATCTGCCTCGGATAGATATTTAAAACCGTTTCTTTCGTAGAATGGTGTTGCACTTCTGTAAGCATCAACAGTTATGTATTTGCAACCGGTACGGTTATCGTGGATGAATGATTTTTTTAAGTATATCAATAATAATCTGTCCGAAACCTTGCTTTTGGTAGTTGCTGTTGATGCCAAGTCTCCCTATTTTCATAGAGGGATAACTGTTGAAGCCTTTTCCTTTGCTTTTTAGTTTTTGAACAAACGTCCAATATCTTCGTCTGCTGGGGAAATCCGAGATTGCAATTTTGTCATTTAGAAGACAAAAGAATGCTATGATTTGATCTCCTTCAGTGCTTTCCAATATGTATGTTACTGCTAATAGTTCTTTTAAATAAGGTTTCGCATTGTACAAAAGAAATTCATTTAAATCCTGATCTCCACAGTTAAAAGGTTTCAATGTATAATCTTGTGTCAAACGCATCACCTTGTAAGATGGCGTATTCATATATTACCAATTAAAAGTACATGCTTTTTTAAATTCCTGATAGTTCTTTTCAATTCGTTCACGTTCCTCTTTGGAGGCTCGTTTGTTACGTGTCTCTTCCATCTCCTTCATGAAGCGTTTGGCGTCTTCGCCGAACAGAATCGGGGTTTCTTTGATAGGTCTGGCCATAATCTTTACCTTTTAATAGTTAATGATGAGACAAAGGTAAATAAAAAAACCTGTTATCCAACCGAATAACAGGTTTTAATTTATAAGGACGCTTATGGCTTATCCTAAGAACGAGATCAGCACGCCGGCAGCAACGGCAGAACCGATTACGCCGGAGATGTTACTGGCCATGCAATATTGGAGAACATGGTTCTTGGGATCGTACTTCAGGGCGATTTCGTTGGCTACGCGCGATGCCATCGGCACAGCACTCAGTCCGGTTGCTCCGATCAGCGGATTAATCTTTTTCTTTGTAAAGAGGTTGAACAGCTTGACAAAGAAGATACCGCCCGCGATGGAGAGGGCAAATGCGAGGAAGCCGCCGATCACGATACCGATTGTCGTGAAGTTCAGGAAGGCTTCTGCCGTCATAGTAGCCCCAACCGATAATCCCAGGAATATGGTTGCCGCATTCATGATGCTGTTTGAGGCAGCATCGAACAGGCGGAATGTGTTTGTCCCGATTTCCTTTACCAGGTTACCGAACATCAGCATACCGATCAAAGGCACTGCACTCGGTACGAACAACGCCACAACCGTAGTGACCACGATCGGGAAAATGATCTTCAGCACGCGCAGGTTCTTGATCTCCGTGGTAGACGGATATTTCTTTTCCTGCTCCTTCATGTTGATACACAATTCCTTTTTGGAGCAGAACAGTTTGACTACCAAAGGTATGATAACCGGAACCAATGCCATATAGGAATAAGCTGCGATTGCGATCGGTCCCAACAGGTGCGGAGCTAACTTGATTGTCGTAAAGATTGCCGTCGGTCCGTCGGCGCCGCCGATAATGCCTAATGCAGCCGCTTCTTTCGGAGTGAATCCCATCAGGATAGCCACCAGCAAAACGGTAAAGATACCTAACTGGGCAGCCGCTCCGAATATGGAAAGCCGCAGGTTACGCAACATCGGCCCGAAGTCCGTCAGCGCTCCCACACCCATAAAGATAATAGGAGGAAGGAACCCTGTCTTGATCAACATATAATAGATGAAGTTCATCAATCCCAGTTCATGGGCGATGTCGTGAAGCGGCATTTCCCAGATGTTCTTCATCACTCCATGTATGTTGATCAGGCCGTTCTCGTCTGCCTGTATCACTCCCATATCGCCTCCGGGAAAGTTGGCAAGCAACACGCCGAATGCGATCGGTACGAGCAATAACGGTTCATACTGCTTCTTGATACCTAAATAGAGCAGGATGAACGCAATGGCATACATGATCAGGAACTGCGGTTCAGCAATGATGTTGCTGAACGCAGTCATCTCATACAAATTTTGAAATATCTCGTTCATTATTGTATTGTCATTAATACGTCATCTTCCGAAACCGCGTCACCGGAGGCCAGGCAGATTGCTGTGACAGTCCCGCCAAATTCGGCGCGTACGGCATTATACGTTTTCATCGCTTCCACATAACAAAGCACATCCCCCTCTTTTACTACATCCCCGACTTTAACAGGCGTGTCGGAAGCTCCTTTCACCAGGAAGAACTTGCCTTCTAACGGCGAAAGTACTTCTTTTCCGGCTCCGGCAGGTGCAGCGGCAGGCGCTGGTACGGCAGCGGGAGCAGCCGGCGTTTCCGGTGCAGGGGGTGCGCCTGCGGTATCTCCGAATGCGACGGTAACTTTGAATGCCTGTCCGTTTACATCGACAGTCATGACCTGAGGTGTGGTCGGCATTGCCATCGTTACGTTGGCTGGAGCTGCGGCAGGTGTTGCAGCCGGTGCTACGGGTTTGGCGACACCTTGTTTCTCTGCTTTCTTCTTGGCGACATCCGCCTTGAATTCCACTTTTGCCTTGCCTGAACGATAAGCTTCGTACTGGGCGGGATGCATGGCATATTCAAACAGCTCTTCGTCGTCTTCGCCTGTTTCCCATTGCTTTTCGTTCATCAGTTTGCGGTATTTGTCGAGTGAGTCAGGATAGTTGTCCTGCGGGTTGCCTTCGAAAAATTCGCGCCCTTCGGCTTTTGCCTTCTCGATGATTTCGGGAGCCAACGGTCCCGGCAGGCGTCCTGCCTTGCCTAAAATCATATCCCAGATATCGTCGGCAATCATGCTCCAACGGGCCTTGCCTTTTTCCATCTGCATTACGTTCATAAGGGCCAGATTCTTGACATACTGGCTGAACGGTGTTACCAGAGGAGGATAACCGACACGCGGCCATACATAAGCCACTTCGTCGAACAGCTTGATCAGCAGCTGATCCTGGCTCATAAGTGGCTTGTTGTTCTTGATATTGTTTTTGTTGATCGTTTCCAGATTCTTTTCGAGATCGGACATTAGGCTACCCATCATGCCGCCCGGCAGTCCCGGACCGATCAGCAATGAGTTCATCAGACGGTTCTTCGGACTGATATACAATCCTAAGAAGTCATCCATAAATTCCTGAATCAGGCTGCGGACCTTCATGTAGGCTTCCATATTGATCTCCGGTACTTTATAGCCGGCGTCTTTCAGCATCGCCTGTACGGTCAGCAGGTCGGCATGTCCCGTTCCCCATGAAAGCGGTTCCATGCCCACGTCGATATAGTCGCAACCGGCATTACAAACTTCGAGGATGGAAGCTACGTTGAAACCGGGACCGGCATGGCTGTGGTATTGAACCGGAATTTCCGGATGTTTGGCTTTGATGTTAGCCACGATCTGTCCTAACGAGTGAGGCCGGCCGATGCCTGCCATATCCTTGATGCAGATTTCGTCCGCTCCCAATTCGATCAGTTCCATAGCCATCTTGGTGTAGTATTCGACCGTATGGATCGGGGAGTGGGTGATACACAACGAGCACTGTGAGATCATTCCGGCTGCTTTCGCATATTTAATGGAGGGAGCGATGTTGCGGACATCGTTCAATCCGCAGAAGGTACGGGCGATATCCGTCCCCTGTGCTTTTTTGACCTGATAGAACAACTGGCGCACGTCGTCGGGCACCGGGCTCATGCGCAATCCGTTCAGTGCACGGTCGAGCATATGTGTTTGTATACCGGCTTCATGGAATGGTTTCGTCCATTCGCGTACAGCCCTGTTAGGGTTTTCACCAAATAATAAATTAACCTGTTCAAATCCTCCGCCATTGGTCTCTACACGGGCGAAGCATCCCATTTCGATGATGGCAGGTGCTACCCGGGTTAGTTGGTCAACGGTGGGAACATATTTTCCGGCAGATTGCCACATGTCACGGAAGACCAAACTAAATTTGATTTCTCTCTTCATGATATTTTTATGTATAAATGCAATTATAATTTCTCGATTTTGACAACCTTACCCTGACCGCCTGTCACAACACTGACGGCCGATACGATAGCGGCAGTTGTCTGGTTTGTAATTCCGCCGGCCGGCGAAGCGGGCACCGCCTGTCTTTGCGGCGTCACCTGTTTTTTTACAATGATCTCTTCGGGTGCATATTTGTTGACCAATACGATCAGCCCCTTCCCAAGATTGATAACGATTAGCAGAATGGCAAAAACGGTGGTCATCCCAACTACCATTAACAAAAGTCCAGTTTCCAAGTTTTCCATACTCATAAATTGATAGGGAGGCGTGCGGTTGGTGTGGCTGGCACAATCCTACCCAAGTTAAAAAATCTGGCACAAAATTAGTAAAATGTCTGAATCCTGCTTTATGCTCCGATATAAAAATACAAAATATAACGTTCCTTTTTTCTGAAAAAGTTATAATTCGTAATGAACTTTGGTTTTTATGTTATGAATACATATGGTTGACTTGGTAATTTGTTTATTTTGAAACCAACTCATCCTTTTATATGCACCGTTCTTCGATGGGCATGGAAGTTGTTCCTGATTTTCGAGGGCTTATTGTATAAAACGTATTTTTTTGGCTCGAAAGGCATCCGAAACAAAACAAATGTTAATCCACTTTTTTGACCTCAAAAAGGGACTTTTCCCTCTTTTTTGAGCGTTTTCAGTAATTACGACCGTCCTCTTTGCCATTATGACCGTTCTAATGTGTAGTGCACTCGGCACCTCGCGAAGATTAGGACGGTCGTAATGGCGATTAAGACGGTCGTAATTGAAAAGAGGACGTTTTCATGGCAAAAAAGCCCCTGAATTTCCTTGGGATATTTGGAACGCCGTCCGTTTTATTTTCAAATATTCGATTCTCCGGGAGTTAAGGTTTATCACTTTGCCGGTGTTTCCGCTTTCCGGTAATCACATTGTACGTTTTTTCAGATTGCCTGCGCACCTCGCTTTATCTGTTGTCAGTAAAGAAGATTAAAACCGTGAAAAGAGTCAATCCAAAATGGATCAAGATTTCGGATGAAATAGAAAAATGGCTGAAAAAGGGGGTTATTGTATATTCGTCAGGTTTGCAGGAAGTTTAAAACTTGACATATTTGAAACAATAAATGATCTGCGTTCGTCTGCGTCGTCTGCGAAATCTGCGTCCGGTAATACAAACATAGTGATGCACCGATAAATCATCATTTACAGGTTCATTATTTTTTATATCTTTGCCGTTCGAAACTAATAGCAAGACGTTATGGGAAACTTTTTTACATCTTTATTCTCGTCATCCAAGGCTGCAACGCCGGAGGAGGAAAAAGCAAAGAGTGATCAGAAGAAATTCGATATATTGAAATACGACGGTGTCCGTGCCCAAAAGATGGGGCAGGTGGCGTATGCAATCAAATGTTTTACCGAGGCATTGAACCTGCAGGAGGATTTTGAGACGATGACTTATCTGGTTGCTGCCTATACGGTTGCAAATAAGGCGGAAGATGCGCTCGGAGTGCTGAACCGGATGGTCGAGCTGGAACCCGACCATATCAATACGCGTCTGACAAGGGTAAGCGTGCTTTTTATGTTGGATAAAGATGCCGATGTGATTGCTGATTGCCAGCATGTCCTCGAACTGGAAGATACGAACCACCTGGCATGGTTTCTGATGGGGAAGGCAAAACGGACCACCGCCGATCCGCTGGGTGCGATTGCCGACCTGACGAAAGCTATTGCCTTGAAAGAAGATTTTACGGACGCCTACCTGATGCGTGCCCAGATATTATTATCTATGTCGCAGGCAGCCGAGGCGCTTCCCGATGTCGAAAAGGCGATCGAGCTGGCCCCCGAAGAAGAAACGACTTATCTGCTGAGAGGCCGTATTCATGAAGCAATGGGAAACTTGGATGCCGCTGCTGCCGACTATCAGAATACATTGGAGCTGAATCCCTTCAACGACGAAGCCGCCTTGTTGACCGGCAATCTGCTGATCGCGCAGGAGCGTTTGGATGAAGCCATCTCTTTCTTTGACGAAATGATCGACCTGAAACCCGAATTTGCCAAAGCGTATGCCGAACGTGGTCGCGCCAAGAACCTGAAAGGTGATAAGGAAGGCGCTTTCGAAGACCTGAAGAAGTCGATCGAACTGAATCCCGAAGGTGACGAAGCGCAGAAGTTGGAGGGACAGCATACGAACTTTAATGATATGTATAAGGGAGGGATATTTTAACTGCCTTCCGTTTTCAAGCAAGGTGCGGTTGTCGTTTGCTGAAAGTTTTTTGAGGCAACTCTTTGTTTATTAAAAAAAAGCCTCTATCTTTGCAGCCCAAATTGGTATGAGAATAAGATAATAATAAATAATATACAGAAAGATGAAAAGAACATTTCAACCTTCCAACCGGAAAAGAAAGAACAAGCACGGCTTCCGTTCAAGAATGGCTACAGCTAATGGCCGCAGAGTATTAGCTTCTCGTCGTGCTAAAGGAAGAGCTAAATTAACAGTTTCTGACGAATACAACGGATAATTCTTTCCGTTTGAAGATTTTTCATAAAGAAAGTAGAGGTTTTTACTAAAAAGCCTTTACTTTCTTTGTTTTAACGGCTTTGTTTTCTACTTTTGACCCGCCTACAAATACAAGATAGAAATGAAAGACTTTTTAGTTAAGCTGATAAAAAATCCGTACGTCTTAAATTTGTTGCTGGCTGTCGTCGTAGCCTGTGCTCTGGTATTCGGAACACTGAAGTGGCTCGACTCGTACACCCGGCACAATGAGGCTGTTGTGGTGCCGGATGTCAAAGGACTGAGAATCGAAGAAGCCGCTGAATTTTTCAAGAATAGTAATTTACGCTATAACGTGATCGACTCCGTCTTTTCTAAAGATGTGAAGCCGGGTGCGATTGTCGAGCTTGTGCCGATGGCCGGCTCGAAAGTGAAAGAAGGACGTATCGTGTTCATCACGGTGAACGCGCTTACCTCGCAAATGGCGACGATTCCGGAAGTGGAAGACTCTCTTTCCGGCAGGCTTATGCCATTCTCCGTGCCTGCGGATTTGAAAAGATCGAGATCGAATATGTGCCCGGTGATTTTAAAGACTTGGCTCTGAGTGTCGAACTGAACGGACGTACGCTCCAAAAGGGCGAACACGTGCCGCTTACCGCTCCGCTGGTCCTGAAGGTCAGCAGCGGCGATGCAGAGATGCCGGCAGACTCGCTCGGGTTGCCGGACGACAGTGTTCCGGTCGAATCGTTGGATAGTGAAGAAGAAAACTGGTTTTAACTATGGATGAGTTTTTGGACGAAATGGATGATGAACAGGTAGACGACCTGTTGCAGCCGGAAGAGGGCGAAGATAAGGCCCCTCAACTGTATGAACACTTCCGCTTCGTTGCCGATCGCGGACAGTCGTTGTTGCGTGTGGACAAATTCCTGGTCGACCGCATGTTTGGGGCTACAAGGAACCGGATACAGTCGGCCGCCGATGCCGGTTGTATCATGGCGAACGGTAAGCCGGTGAAGAGTAATTACCGGGTGAAGCCGGAAGATGTCGTGACGATCATGATGACACGGCCTCCTCGGACCTTTGAGATTCTCCCTGAAAATATTCCGATTAAAATCGTGTACGAAGATGACGACCTGTTAGTGGTGGATAAGCCGGCGGGACTCGTGGTGCATCCCGGACACGGAAACTATACAGGCACGTTGGTGAATGCCCTTGCCTGGTATCTGAAGGATGATCCTACGTACGATCCGAACGATCCCGCGCTGGGACTCGTGCACCGCATCGATAAAGACACATCCGGACTGCTTGTTGTCGCCAAAAAGCCGGAGGCAAAGGCGCATCTCAGCATGCAGTTTTTCCATAAGACAACCAAACGCGAATACCGTGCATTAGTGTGGGGCATCGTGCGTGAAGACGAAGGCCGGATCGAAGGCAACATCGGCCGCAACCCCCGTGACCGCATGCAGATGATCGTGTTTCCCGAAGGAGATCAGGGCAAGACGGCCGTTACGCACTATTCCGTACAGGAACGCTTAGGCTATGTCACGCTGGTGAAATGCCGTCTCGAGACAGGACGTACGCACCAGATCCGCGTCCACATGAAATATATCGGCCATACCCTGTTCAACGACGAACGTTATGGCGGAAATGAGATATTGAAAGGAACAACCTCTTCTAAATATAAACAGTTTATCGATAACTGTTTTGCCATTTGTCCCCGTCAGGCGCTTCATGCCAAGACGTTAGGTTTTGTCCATCCGACTACAGGCGAGGAAATGTTTTTTGATTCCGAAATACCTGCCGACATGACTGCATTGATCGATAAATGGCGCGTATATGCAAATACTAAAGAACTATAAAGATGAAAAGGAACATTGCTATTGTAGCCGGAGGTGATTCCTCCGAAATTGTTATTTCTTTAAAAAGTGCTGAAGGAATCTACTCTTTTCTTGATAAAGACAAATATAATGTATATATTGCCATCGTTAAAAGAAACGAATGGGCAGTGAAACTTCCCGGAGGGGAACATACGCCAATAGATAAAAACGATTTCAGTTTCCGCGAGAATGGCGAGGTTAAACATTTTGATTTTGCTTATATTACGATTCACGGTACTCCGGGAGAAGACGGACGCCTGCAGGGTTATTTTGATATGATCGGAATGCCTTATTCTTCTTGCGGAATGTTTGTGAGTGCGCTTACTTTCAATAAGTTCGCCTGCAATCACTATCTGAAAGGATTCGGTGTCAATATTGCCCGTTCCATACATTTGTTCAAAGGACAGACGGTTACGGACGAAGAAGTGGTCGGCAGCCTCGGGCTTCCGGTTTTTGTCAAACCGAACGATGGCGGTAGCAGCTTCGGAGTGACGAAAGTGAAAGAGGCTTCGGCGATCCGGCCGGCTATCGAGAAGGCTTTCGGCGAAGGGCGCGAAGTGGTCATCGAAAGTTTTATCGAGGGGACCGAGGTGACGTGCGGTTGCTATAAGACAGCGGAAAAGGAAGTCGTGTTCCCGCTTACCGAAGTCGTAACGGATAATGAGTTCTTCGATTTCGACGCCAAGTATAACGGCCAGGTGCAGGAGATTACACCGGCCCGCATTTCTGCAGAACTAACAGAAAAGGTACAACGCGAGACATCAAGAATATACGATATATTGGGCGCCAAAGGCCTGATCCGTGTGGATTATATTATTCCGGCAGACGGTGAACCGAAACTGCTCGAAATCAATACCACTCCCGGCATGACGGCGACCAGTTTTATCCCGCAGCAAATACGGGCTGCCGGTCTGGATATAAAAGATGTAATGACTGATATTATAGAAAACGAGTTTAACTAAAAGATATGGAAGTTCCGATTAATAATTTTGACGATATTCGTCCGCTGAATAACGACGAGGTAAAAGATGCGATCGAATCGCTTGTTGCCAACGAAGATTTCGAGCGGGCCTTTCGGTATATAGAGCCGGATGTGAACTGGAAAGAGTTTTCCGAAACCATGCGCTCCTTTAAGACGAAAGAAGACTTTAAGTCTAAATTGGCGTATGAGGCAGTTATGTTAGTGGCAAACAAGACCACTTTCTCGCTGACGATTTCCGGCCGTAGCCGTTTACCGAAGGATAAAAAGCCTTGTACCTTTATTTCTAACCACCGCGACATCGTGTTGGATGCTTCATTCCTGAATGTCATGCTGTATGATGTGGGTTATGGAATGACACAGGTAGCCATTGGTAATAACCTGTTGATCCGTCCCTGGATCGAGACGTTGGTACGCCTGAACAACAGCTTTATTGTCAAACGTAATATCCCGGTGCGCCAGATGTTGGAAGTGAGCAAGGTGCTTTCCGCTTATATCCGGCATACGATCACCGAGACGAAAGAGTCTGTCTGGATTGCGCAGCGTGAAGGCCGCGCCAAGGATTCCGACGACCGTACGCAGGGCAGTATCCTGAAGATGTTGAACATGAGCGGCGACAAGGATTTTCTGTCGAACTTGATGGATCTGAATATCTTCCCGGTAGCGATATCTTACGAGTTCGACCCTTGCGACTTCCTGAAAGCAAAGGAATTTCAGCAGAAACGCGACGATCCCGAGTTTGTAAAGTGCCAGCGTGACGACCTGTTGAGTATGGAGACCGGTATTCTGAATAACAAGGGACGTGTCCACTTCACCCTGACTCAACCGATTAACGACCAGCTTGCCCGGTTGGACCCGAATATGGAGAAGAATGAACTGATCAATGCTGTTGCTACTATTATCGACAAGGAGATTTATAAACATTACCGTTTTTATCCCTGCAATTATGTAGCTTATGATATGCTGACCGGAACGCACCGTTTCAGCGAACACTACGGCTTAAAGGATAAGAAGCAGTTTGAAGAATACCTGCAAGGCCAGTTGGATAAAATCGTATTACCGAATAAGGATGAAGCATTCCTGCGTACAAAGATGCTGGAAATGTACACAAATCCGCTGAAGAATTTCCTGGCTAACCAGGAGTAAGAACAAGTAGTAATAACAAAAAAGGCACGGGTCGATATAATCCGTCTTTTGTTATTACTTATTCTCTTTCGCATAATTCGACGGGCTCATGCCGAACTGTTTGATGAAGGCGGACCAGAAATAGGACTGGGAACTGAAACCGGTTGCTTCGGATATCTCGTATATCTTCATGTTTCCTTGTATCAGGAGTTCGGCCGCTTTTTTCAGACGGCTGATCTTGATCAGTTCGTTGGGTGTCAGATCGGAGATGGCGCGGATTTTCCGGTACAGGGTCGGACGGCTGAGGTGCATCAGGTCGGCAATCATGTTTACGTCCAGGTTGGGGTTGCCGATATGCTCGTTGATAATCTCGTTCAGCTTTTCGAGGAAGTTTTCATCCGCCTTTGTGTATGCCATCGATTTCATATTGGCAATCGGGGAGTTGAAATAGAACTTGCGTATGTTGTCGCGGTTCGAGATCAGGTTGGATATCTGTGCCATCAGCAGGCTGGTCGAGAAAGGTTTGTCCAGATAAGCGTCCGCCCCTAACTCCAATCCTTCGAGGCGCGACTGCATCGTGTTCTTGGCCGTCAGCAGGATGACCGGGATATGGCTGAATTCTATATCTGTCTTTACTTCCTTCAGCAGGGCGAAACCGTCCATTACAGGCATCATCACATCGCTGATAATAAGTTGGATGCTATGTTTCTTCAACAGTCCGATCGCTTCCGCTCCGTTCCCGGCCAGCGTTACGTTATACAACTGGTTGACTTCGTCGGCAATGAAAGTTGCCATTTCCTTATTGTCTTCAACGATCAGGATTGTCGGGCGCGATTCATCGTGGATGAAGTCTGTCCGTTGTGGCGTGGCCTGTGCCGTTACCTCTTCTTCCGTCTGTTTGATGGATTCCGGCAGCTTGACCGGCAAGGTCAGGCGGAACATGGTCATGGACGGGCCATCGGCAAACTTCGCCAGTTGAAGGGTGCCGTTATGCATCTCCGCCAGCGAACGCGCTAAGGGCAGTCCGAGTCCTGTACCGGGCTTGCTGCCGGCATCTCCTGCTATCCGGTAGAAAGGTTCGAATATCTTTTCCCCTATTTCAGCGGGGATCGGCTTGCCGTCGTTGATAAAGTCGATCGTGAATGTCTCGTAGTCGGGTGCGAGCTGCAGGCGAACGATGATACTGCCTGCCGCATATTTGATCGCATTGGAGAACAGGTTGCTGAATATCTTGGTAATCGCTTCCTTATCTACAAATACATAAAGTTCGGATAGCGACAGGTCGAGGTTCAGCAACAGGCCGTTTGCCGTAGCCGATTCCTGGAAGCGTTTGGCAGTCTCGGTCAGGAGCGTGACGATCTCCGTCCGGACGAAGCTGAGGCGATATCCTTCTATCTCCGTTTTGCGGAAGTCCAACAGTTGGTTGACCAGCGACAGAAGGCGCGATACGTTTTTGTCCATCAGTGTCAGGGACTTGCTTTCCTTCTCACCGATCTTATCGGATTTCAGGAGCCGTTCGAGCGGATTCTTGATCAGGGTGAGCGGTGTGCGGATCTCGTGGGCGATATTGATAAAGAAGTCTATCTTTGCCTGATACAGCTCCTTTTCTTTTTGGTCTTCGAACAACTGCATATTGTAGGCCATCGCCCGTTTGGTCTTCAGCCGCCAGGACCAGAACGACCCGGCTATAATGGCGAGTATGATGCCGATGTAGGAGCATAGGCTGCATTCGAAGCCCACCAGGGCGGCAAGACGGTTATATTTAGCCGTGTCGGCGTGTCGCTCCACGTATTCGACAGGTTGGCGGCACGTACCTCGAAGGTATAATCGCCCGGATGTAGCTCCGTGAAATAGACCGTGTTACGTTCGCCTATGGGAATCCATTCCGTATTACCCATCCGGTATGAATATTGGATGGATTTGGGCGCGATGAAATTGAGGGCGGAGAAGTTGATGCTGAAGGTGGACTGTTTGTGTGTCAGCGTGATTTTCTTCGGCTCCGATTCGGCGGAACAGTTGATAATCCGTTTCTCGCTTTCTTCATTCTGGATTTCCAGGCTACCCAGGTGCACATTCATCATTTCGGCGGTCGGAATGACTTCGGACGGATTGAAGTGGATGAAACCTTTTACGGAGCCGAAGTAGAAAGTCCCTTCATTATCTTTGAAAGCCGAGTTGTCGTTGAACTGGCGGGTGATCAACCCATGCGACTCGGTGTAGGTCGTGATTTTCCCCGTTCCGGGTTCGAGGCTGACCAGGCCGTTTGCCGTACTGATCCACATATGCTCGTTCTCGTCACGCAGGATACGGAAGGCGACGTTGCTGGGCATGCCGTTCTTTACGGTGTAGTGCAGGGATTCGCCTGTCTGGAAATCATATTTGATTACGCCTTCCACGGTTGCAAACCACATGTTGCCATCTTTGTCTTCGCAGGCGTCGTTCACGAAGTTGTGCCGTTGTGTGTTCAGCTTGTCGTATGGCAGGTACATGCCGGAATTACTGATCGGGTTATAGTAGAAACTGCGGTTGAACATACCGGTCCAGATTCTGCCCAGGCGGTCTTCGTAGATACAATTCACCGCGAAAGGCGGAAACTGCGGGGCGTAGAGGAAACGGTCGTTCAGGAAGTCGTATTTATACACGCCGTCATCGGTGCCGACATATATTTGTCCTTCCTGCGAGACTTTGATGCAGCGTATGGCACTGTTTTTCACTGTTACCGAATCTTTCAACAGGTTGTAGTGTTTGATCACTTTCCGCGTCTTGATATCCATCAGGTCGATGCCGTGGATGACATGTCCGATCCAGAGCCGGTCGCCCGATGCGGCCAATCCCCGGATATTGGTGTGCGACAGTCCGTTGCCTCCCGGTACCGGCTGGTAGTTGGTGAAGGTCCCGGTTTTCTTTTCCAGACAGTTGATGCCGGCATCTTCCGTCCCGACCCATATATTCCCATATACGTCGGTACAGATATCCCGGATCACTTCCCCCTTCATCGAGTGCTGCCCGTCCCAGGGATAGTGTACGTGGAATGGGCGGAAGGGAGAATAATAGTTGAGGCCGTTTTGGTGGAAACAAATCCAGATGCCGTTTTCCCTGTCCCGGCAGAAGGCCGAGATGAAATGGCTCGACAGGGCGTACGGGTCCAACGGGTCCTGCCGTATGCGGGTACATTCTCCGGTGTCGATCTTATAAATGAACAGTCCGGAATCCGTTCCGACCCACAGCTCATTGGCGTCTTTTTCCAGAAAGCTGTTGATCAGGATCGTAAGCTGGTTGATCTTTTGGATGTTGAGGTCCTGGTAGTCGCATGTCGCAGGATCGAATATCTTGACGTCGTCGTGCTCGAAAGCAATGTAGATACGGTCGTTTGTTGGCGAGGGGTAGAGCATGGACAGCTTCCGGGGTGTGTTCGGGGAAGAATGGGTGAATACATTATAAGCCTCCGTTGTCTCATCTTCCGGATTCAGCAACATGATATGGCCGTCCGAGCTTCCGATCCAGATATTGTTCTCGCGGGTGATGCAGAACGAGGTGTAATTCTGGTTATTCTCGGAGGAGAAGATACGGAACTGGTTGTCTTCCGTGTTATACTGGATCAGGTTTCCATCCATCAGTATCCAAAGCTTGTTCTCCTTGTCGAACTGGAAAATGTCGATGCCCTTGTCTGCGGTAAAGGCGATATGCCGGAATGATTCCTTCTCGTCATTATATTGGTAAAGGCCCGAAAGCGTCCCGACCCACAGGTTGCCGTCGTGGTCGCATCCCAGGCAGGTGATCCAGTTGCTTCCCAACGTCTCGGTTTCGTCGGGGTCGTTACGGAAGACTTTGAAGGTGTAGCCGTCGAAGCGGTTCAGACCGTCCCGCGTCCCGATCCAGACATATCCTTTTCCGTCCTGCACGCAGCAGGTCGCCATATTGTCGCTAAGCCCGTTTTCGACCTGGTAATGGCGGAAAAGGTAGTTGCTGTCGTCGGCGTATGTCCGGGTGAGACAAAATATAAATAGGATTGATAAGATTAACTTGAGGTACTTCATATGCGATTTTGCTATTATGGGCGAAAGATACGGAAAAATGCAGTATGGGTTTTCATTTATTGTATCACGGATTTCATAAATCATCTCAATAGGGGTGATATTCGCAGAGAATGAGATAAATACGGGAAAGATTGCAACAAGGTCGGACAAACCGGCCTGAGGGAATCTCTACATTTGTATCATGTAAAAACACAGGTCGTAGAAACCTTTTATTCTAATAATCATATGAACACTCTTACTTCAAAACAAGGATTCGGAACAAAAGTTCAGCTCTGCACGATGATGTTTATGCAGTATATGCTGAGTGCCGTATGGTGGGTTCCGCTGGCCGCTTATCTTTCCCATACGCTAAAGCTGGAGGTTTACCAGGTGTCGTTAGTGTTGAGTGCGATGGCGATCGGTGCGATGGCTTCTTCCTTTATCGGTGCGATTGCCGACCGTTATTTTGCGGCGGAGAAGATATTGGCCGTACTGAATATACTAACCGGTGTCTTTTTGCTTTTTGCCGCACAGCAGGATTCGTTTGCCCCGTTGATGACATTCGTGGTGTTAGCGATGCTTTGCCACATGCCGACGCAGAGCCTGACCAGTACGATTGCCATGAGCCATACGCCTTCGGAGCAGTTCCCGCGTATCCGTATGTTCGGTTCGGTGGGGTGGGTCGCTTCGGGTATCTTCAGTGTGATCGCGCTCCATGTGATGCATCTTCCGGCTTTCGACGATACGAACTTGCCGATGTATTGCGGTGCCGCCGTCTGTTTCATCGCTGCCCTTCTGAACCTGAGACTTCCGCATACGCCTCCTTCGGTTGATAAGAGTGCCGGTATCTCGGTTATGGATATCACCGGATTCAGCGCTTTCTCGCTGATGAAAGATAAGAATTACCGCGCCTTTATGATCCTGACGTTCCTGGCGATTATCCCGTTCAATCTGTACCATGTATATGGTTCGATGATCTTGGCCGACGAACAGGTACAGAATATAACCGTGACGCTGAACCTCGGGCAGTTAGCCGAGATGTTCTTCCTCGTCATTACCACTTGGATATTGATCAAGTCCGGGATCAAGAATACCCTGATATTCGGTATGATCGCCCTGGTGGTCCGTTATGCATCGTTCTATCTCGGTGCGGAAACCGGGCAACAGTGGTTCTATTATATTGGAATTATTGTGCACGGATTGATTTTCGGTCTCTTCTTCGTGGGTGGCCAGGTCTATACGGATAATGTGGCGCCCAAAGAAATGAAGGCGCAGGCGCAAGGGTTGCTTTTCTTCCTGGTATGGGGCATCGGCTTTCTGATCGGGACGCTCTGGAACGGTTGGCTGATCGGTCTTTTCCGCGACGGGGATAAGTGCGACTGGCCCGTTGTCTTCGCTATTTCGACAATATTCTCATTCATATTATTGATCCTGTTTGCCTTATTATTCAAACCGGTAGCATTAAAGACTAATAAATAACAATAGAGTAATAAAGTAATAATTTTATCAAACCTTTTAATTCTCAAGATTCATATATTATCACGCCACATTTTTTAAGAAGGGATGACATAACAGTCGTCCCTTCTTCTGTATTTGTGTTTCTTAACATATATGTTTTGGTGACAATGTGTTAGCGTAATTTCTTACCTTTGGCTCATGGACGTAGGAAACGCTTACAGTCTGCTAATTTTAAATCTGAATGAAGATGAGACCGGAAGATTACATCACCCGCGAGGGGAAGTATGGTGCACACAACTATCATCCCCTGCCTGTCGTTCTCCAAAAGGGAGAAGGCGTTTATGTTTGGGACGTGGAAGGAAAACGTTATTTTGACT
This sequence comes from Parabacteroides sp. AF48-14, assembly GCF_003477465.1. NCBI lineage: Bacteria > Pseudomonadati > Bacteroidota > Bacteroidia > Bacteroidales > Tannerellaceae > Parabacteroides > Parabacteroides sp. AF48-14. The sequence goes on along the minus strand of NZ_QUDI01000013.1, from coordinate 19,018 downwards.
TCCTGTCCGGTTATTCCGCCCTGAGCCAGGGGCATTGCCATCCGAAGATCATTAAGGCGCTGACCGATCAGGCGCAACAACTGACGTTAGTGTCGCGTGCTTTCCACGCCGATGTGCTGGGCGAGTATATGGAGTTCGCCTGTAAGTTCTTCGGGTATGACAAGCTGCTGCCTATGAATACCGGTGCCGAAGCGGTCGAAACCGCTTTGAAACTGGTACGTCGCTGGGGATATCGGGTAAAAGGGATTGCTCCTGAACGGGCTAAGATTATCGTTTGCAGCGAGAACTTCCACGGACGTACCATCACGATCATATCCATGAGTACGGACCCCAGTTCGTACGCAGACTTCGGACCCTATACGCCCGGTTTTATCAAAGTACAATATAATAATGTGGCAGAGTTGGAAGAGGCATTGAAAGACCCCGACGTGGTCGGCTTCCTGCTGGAACCAATACAGGGAGAGGCCGGTGTGGTTGTTCCCGACGACGGATATCTGCGTGCTTGCTATGAGCTGTGCCGGCAACATCATGTACTCTTTATCGCCGATGAGATCCAGACCGGCATCGGACGGACGGGTAAGTTGCTTGCCTGTGATTATGAGGCCGTTCATCCCGATATTTTGATTTTGGGTAAAGCCTTGTCGGGCGGCGTTACGCCCGTGTCGGCAGTCTTTGCCAACGATGAGATCATGTTGACAATCGCTCCGGGTGAACATGGTTCCACCTATGGCGGCAATCCTTTGGCTGCGCGTGTGGCGATAGCGGCCCTCGAAGTGGTGCGTGAAGAGCATCTTTCGGAAAACGCATTCGAGATGGGTGCCCTTTTCCGTAGCGAGATGGAAAGGATCGACAACCCGATGATCAAACAGGTGAGGGGCAAGGGGCTGCTGAATGCCGTCGTGACCGAACCGCGCGGAGGCAAGGTCGCCTGGGATATCTGTCTTGCCCTGAAAGAAAACGGGTTGATTGCCAAGCCGACGCACGACCATATCATCCGTTTCACGCCACCGTTGGTGATTACACGCGAGCAGATGATGGAGGCTGTCGGCATTATAAAAGATACATTTGCACAATTCTGATTGCCTATGAAGATAAATGTGATAGGAGTTCCCCTGAATTTAGGGTGCGACCGCGAGGGAGTGGAGCGTGCCCCGAACCACTTGCGCGAACGGGGGCTGATGGCTTTGATCCGGAAGAACGGCCACCGGGCTTTTGATCTGGGCAATCTGTATGTCCCGTCCGTTTCGGAAGCGGATAAGTTTGCTCGCGGGCAGAGTATGAAATATCTGGACGCGATTGTCGAGGTCAACAATAATCTGGCGGAGCTGGTTTATGACACCTTGCGTGGCGGCGCTTTCCCGCTGGTGATCGGCGGCGACCATTCGTTAGGATTAGGCAGCGCTTCCGGAGTGGGGAAGTGTTTCGACGATTTCGGTATCATCTGGCTGGATGCACACGGCGATATCAATACGAGCGAGACGTCTCCGAGCGGCAATATCCACGGGATGCCGCTCAGTGCATTGATGGGGATGGGTAGCGAAGAACTGGTGAATGTCTATGCTCCCGGCAATAAGGTGAATCCGCAGAACGTCTTTCTGGTCGGTACCCGCAGTCTGGACGAAGGCGAACAGGAGTTGATCGAGCGCGAGCAGTTGAGTGTCTATACAATGGACACGATCCACCTGAAAGGCATCGGTTTTGTCGCCGAAGATATCAAGCGGAAGCTGAAGGAACGGAAGATACGCAATGTCCATTTCAGTATCGACGTGGACAGTATCGATCCCCGCTTTGCTCCCGGCACGGGCACACGTGTCTGCGAGGGGCTGATGCCGGACGAGTTTAAAGACTTCGTCGAACATATGCTCTCCACCAACCTGATCAAGTCGATGGACCTGGTCGAACTGAATCCCGAACTCGATGTGAATGACCAGACGACGGCACTCTGTCTGGATATCATCGATTACATAACCTCCAGGCTGTAGGGGATTTCTAAAAAAGGGTAGGCATCGCTTTGGAAGAGGCCATACACTTATAAGAAATAGTGAACCATAATATTGTCATGGAACACAGATAACACGGATTGGGCAGATGATCACAGATCTATTTATTAAAAAACAAATCTGCGGTCATCCGTTTTATCGGTGTTATCCGTGTTCCATGATAATGCAAACAGGTTCAGTTCTGGCAAAAAGTGAATCAATAACGGGTAAACATCGGTCTTCTATTGCATGTTACGGCTGTATTCCTTTCATGTCACAACTGGCTTCCTTCTATGTTACAATTGGATTTCTTTTGTTTCACGGCTGTGACATGAATAGCGGGTAGGTACGGAGGGGGCACACATCCCGCATCGTTCATTCTATCTGCCGGGTTATTCATTCCTTTACGGCACTATAGCTCCATGAAGTACTGCACTTGTTGACACGGAGGGCGGTTCGCGAACCGCCCCTACGAGGTCTGTTTGTTTCGTATCTGTCAAAAACTGAATCGGGCACCGGCATAGTAAGTACGCGGACTTCCCGGGCCGTAAATATAGCCGGAATCACGTGTCGCTCCCCTGTCGAAATCGCTTTGATAGGAATTGAACATATTCTGTACGCCGGCATTTAACTGTAAGGTCATGTTAGCGGTCAGTTTGAAGTCGTAACTCAGTTTGGCACCCAATTCAAAGAAATCCGGACTCTTTACCAAAACATCTGCCCTCCCGTCTACCTGCGACAGCAGGTGGGGCACATACATCCGTCCGGTGTAATTCCCGTTCAGGGCAATCGTAAAGGGTTTTACCGGTGTATAGGAAGCTGTAAAATAACCATACAAATTGGGGGTACGCAGAATCTTGTCACTGTTGCGTTCGGCATCCGTCAGATGCGCTTTGTCGGCACTCCACTCTTCCGGATTGTCGTACAGGCTGCGTTGAACCGTGATACCGGCTTGTAGCTGCGCCTTGTTCTGGTAGGCGATCTTACCTTCCAGAGTCCCTCCATAGACTTTGGCGCCCGAACCGTTAGTGCGGGTCTGCACCAGTGATCCGTTGTCTGCCTCCACCGGGGCGGAAAGGACAAAAGGATCACTCAGTTTGGTGTAAAAGCCTTCAAATAAAAGGTTCAACTGGAAGTCCCCGAAGAAATGATACCAATCCACTGAGCCGTTCACACTCCGCGAACGCTCTTCCTTCAGGTTCGGAGAGCGGACAATGGAAACGCGGTCGCCCCCGACGTTGCTGATATGCAGGTCTTCATCGAAAGCCTGCGGGGCGCGGAATCCTTCGGCATAGCTCAACCGCAGGTTTATGTCGTGTGTCGGATTATAACGCACATTGGCGCGCGGGCTGAAGATGGCTTTATCCATGATGCTGTTCTTATCGATACGTCCTCCGATCAGGAAACTCCACTTTTCGTTCTTCCATTCGTTCTGTGCATAAGCACTCCAGATATTGATGATCTGGTGTAAGGGCGCCGGCGTATATTTATCGATCAGTTCCTGCAGGTGCTGTCCCGTTGCCGTCGGGTCTTCAGCCAGAGCGGCATCACGGTATTTCTGCATATCGGTCGCACGGTCGTCCAGATCGTCATGGCTGAACTCGATACCCCCGGTCAGATCGGCCGGCATGAACAGGCATTTATCGAAGCTATAGATATATTGAGCGCCCAGTACACCGGTGAAATCCGTTGTCCGGCCGTAGGCGCTGTAATAGCTGTCGCGGTGGATGTGTTGCCCGGAAGCGTACAGGCTGATGTTGTGTTTCTGGTTCGGAGTGAAGATGTTATACTTCAGGCTTCCCGTATTGATGGAATGTTGCAGTTGTTCGACAAGGCCGGCTTCACCTGTCCCGTTCAGGCCGGCATCTTCAGCGATGTGCGGCGGCAAATCCATACCGCTGCCGCCCCGGCGGAATTCTTCCATGTGATGATATTCCAGATTGAGCTTGGAATAGGCGCTGGTTTTATAGAAACCGTTGAACCCGATTGTCTGGTTCTTCAACTTAGGCAGTTCGGAGAAGCCGTCCCCATTCGAATCCCAAGCCGAACGATAGCGGTTTTGCCCGTATATGTAAGCACCCATTTTGTTGTCGGAAGAGACCCACGACAGGTTGAGCGTCGTGTTATTGTCATAAGCCCCGGAACCGTCCATATTGGAGATCGTATGTCCGAAAGTACCGGAGTTGCGGATCGGTTCCTTTGTGATAATATTGATCGTACCGGCAATGGCGGATGAGCCGAACAAGGCGGAACCGCCTCCACGTATCACTTCGACGCGCTCGATCATATTCGCCGGAATCTGTTCCAGCCCGTACACGCCTGCCAAAGCGGAAAAGATCGGACGGGAGTCGATCAGTATCTGTGTGTACTTCCCTTCCATACCGTTGATACGAACCTGCGAGTAACCGCAATTTTGGCAATCGTTTTCAACACGTACGCCCGGTTGGAAGACCAGCCCTTGTGCCAATGTCGTGGAGTTCGTCTTTTCGAACATGGTCGGGCTGAGCACCTTGACCAAGGTGGGGGCGAGGCGGCGTTTCGTCTCGTTCCTGTTTGCCGAAACGACCACGCCTTCCAGCGAGATCAGGTCCTCTTCGAGTTCGAAGTTCAATTCCTGTGTTTTGCCTTTTTGTGTCTTCACTTTCTTTGTTACCGTCTTGAAGCCGATAAAGGAAACCTCGACTGTAAATTCGCCTTCCGGCAGGTTTTTCAACATATAATGTCCGGAATCATCGGTTGCCGTGCCGATGGTCGTTCCTTTCAATATGATCGTGATTCCCGGCATATGTTCACCGGTCGACTTATCGACCACGTGCCCGAAAATATTGGCATCTGTCGGGTTCATCACTTCTTTATCAATCGCATAGCTGTTGTCTGCCATCGCTGCCGAAACGGCACAGCAAAGGCATAGGAAAAGTATAATAATTTTATTCATTGAATTGTCTTTTAAAATGATTTGTAGTAATAGTTATGGTTACTTTTGGATCAAGCCAAAAGTAACAGACAAATTATAATTTAAAAGACAAAAGGCGGCGCCCTCAACGAAACCTTCCCTAAGACAGGGCGGAGGTGAGCCGGATAGACCGGGCGGTTGGTAAGAATACAATAGGCGGTCAGAAGAGCCGCAATCAGCACGTGGGCAAAGGCTGCCCCGCTGATCTGAATAGTCGAAAGCTGGTGCAATAACTGGAACTCGGCATAATTATGTTCTTCCTTGGGAGTTCCGTCGTCATTTTTTTGATAGGGATGGGAATGGACAATCGTTACCCCGTTCACAATATGGACGTGGGTAAAAGCGATCAGACACCCCAAGTACGAAATGAAAAGTACCGGAAGCGCAATCCTCAAATATGTCCTTAATTTATCCATGTATCGCCAACTATACGATATAACAACTATTCAGGTTGCAAAGTTCGTATATTAAGCGATGATATACAATCCCTATTTGTAGGTATATTACACTTCATTCTTACAACATATTTCCGTTTTAACCCCGCCTTCTTGCAAGAACAGACTTTTTTCGTACCTTTGCCGCAGTTTTGGTTTCACAGCTCCCAACCGCTACGGGAGCGTGATGAAAAGGGAATCAGGTGCAAATCCTGAACAGACCCGCTGCTGTAAGTTCCTTCCAAATCTTTGAATACGCTATAGCCACTGGCGAGAAATCGCTGGGAAGGCATTCAAAGACGGAACAAGTCAGAAGACCTGCCAATACAGATATAGTTTTAATGCTTTCGGGAAATAAAGCAGCAAAACATCGAGCCTGATCAGTCTTTATCCTGCGTAAAGAAATCGTTCTCTTTGTGTGCATTCTCCCCTGGGCAAGTCATGAATCACTATAACAAGGGGCTACATGAAAGTCTTTGTACACATTTTATTCCTGTTTCTCTGTCTGCCGCCATTCGTTTCGGCACAAAACAAAATCACTTTGTCGGGAAAAGTGACAGACACACAAGGAACATCACTGCCACTGGTCACAATCGCAGTCGAAAATACGACAAACGGTACTTATTCCGACGATAAAGGCCGTTACTTGCTGAAAGTCACACGCGGCAAGCAGACACTCGTTATCTCGTCTGTCGGCTACGAAACAATCCGGACAACTCTTAATGTACAGGCGAACCGGACGCTTGACTTCACATTAAAAGAAAGTGCTGTCGACCTCAACACCATCGAAGTTTACGGGAAGACAAAGACGCAACAACTGAAAGAAGGCGCTTTCGCAGTGAACGCACTCGACATTAAACCGATCGTCAACTCGCTGAACAACCTCAACAACCTGGTGAACCGGGCTGCAGGTATCAAAGTGCGCGAAGAGGGCGGTGTAGGTTCGGACTTCGACCTTTCCATCAACGGATTGTCCGGCAATTCCGTCCGCTACTTCATCGACGGCGTCCCGTTGGACAGCAAAGGGAATGACGTGACGCTTGCCAACCTGCCTGTCAACCTGGTCGACCGGGTGGAAATTTATAAAGGGGTGGTGCCGGCCTCGTTGGGAACGGACGCATTGGGTGGCGCTGTCAATATCATCACCAAGGCGGAAAAGACGAACTTTTTGGATGCTTCTTACAGCATCGGTTCTTTCCATACGCACCGCGCCGACTTGAACGCGCAGTTTGTGGAGCGGCATACGGGATTGATCGTGCGCCCTACCGTCGGCGTTAACTATTCGAAGAACGACTACCGAATGAAGGACGTGGAGATGCGTGATGAAACAGGCGACCGGTTCATCACCGGCAACCCTAAACGTTTCCACGACGGCTATTTCTCGTTATTGACGCAGATAGAAGCTGGAATTGTCAATAAGTCGTGGGCAGACGAGTTCTTTGTCTCCGCCTCCTACTCCAAAACTGATAAAGAGTTGCAGACCGGGTCCGTACAGACTAAAGTCTACGGTATGGCAGAGCGTAATTCGGATGCCTGGAACGTGTCGGCGCGCTACGGCAAATATAACTTTCTCACGGAAGGTATGACACTGAAGGCAACCTTGTCGCACACATGGGACCATTCCATCACCGTCGATACGGCCTATCGCAAATATTATTGGGACGGAGGCTACATCGTGAGCCAACGCAACGAGATCCGTGGCGGCGAACCCTCCATGCGTCATTACAAACGTCCGCTGACCATCGCGCGTGCCAATTTGGATTACCGCCTGAACGGACATCACAGTTTCAACCTGAACTACCACCTGAGCCGCACCGGGAATGACCGCTATGACGATTTGGACCAGAGCTTCGTCCCGTCGAACGATGCTGTGACCAAACACATTATCGGCCTGACCTACAGCCAGTCGTTTTTCGACGGGAAGATGCAGAACGTATTCTTCGCCAAAGACTATGTGAATCATCCCAATATCCGGCAGGCCGACCAGTCCACCGTGACAGGCTCGAACAAGGTGCAAGGTTCCACCACCAAGAACTATTTCGGATACGGAACCGGACTGCGTTATATGTCTTCGAACCGTTGGCCGTAAAGGTTTCATACGAGCATAGTGTGCGTCTGCCCATCGCCCGTGAACTGTTAGGCAACGGAACCACCATTTATGCCAACGTTGCGCTCGAACCGGAGAAAAGCAACAACGCCAACCTCGCCGTCTTCGGCACCTGGCGTCCGGCCGACAGGCATACCGTTTATTACGAAGCAAACGGTTTCCTGCGCTATGTAGACAACTACATACAAACCTCCGTTATCGAAAAGGAAGGCATGATGCAGTATGTCAACGATCCCGCCGTCCATATCAAGGGCGTGGAAGGCGAAGTGCGCTATGACTGGGACGGGCGGCTGCAACTCATGGCCAACGTCAGCTATCAGGATGCACGCGACCAGCAAGAGTTTAAAGAAGACGGAAAACCATCCGCCACCTATAAGAACCATGTCCCCAACCGCCCCTGGCTGTTCGGCAGTGCGGAGGCGAGCTATACTTTCCGCAATCTCCTGCAAAAGGACAGCAAGCTGCGTTTAGGTTGTACGCTTCAGTGGGTGCATTGGTATTTCCTGACCTGGGAAGCCTATGGAAACCGCGATACCAAGGCCCGCATCCCTTCGCAACACATCTGCAATGCCAATGTCACGTATTCATGGATGCACGACCGCTACAACATTGCATTGGAATGTGACAATTTTCTCGACGAAACGGCCTACGACAACTATAAGCTGCAAAAGCCGGGACGCGCTTTCTTTGCCAAATTCAGAGTATTCATTAATTAATTATCCATATTTAAAAACAAGAAAAATGAAGAAGTTCAAATTCGCATTACTGGCCTTCATGACAGCCTTGATCACTTTTGGTTTCACGGCTTGTTCAGATGATGATGACGAAGTAAAAGACGTTCCGGTAACCGGTATAACCGTAAGCCCTACTACGTTAGCACTGAAAACAGGAACGACCGGGACACTGACGGCAACCATCGTTCCGGGAGATGCAAGTAATACAACCGTTACATGGAGCAGTTCGGCTGAAAGCGTCGCAACAGTAGACAAAGGCGTTGTCACAGCTGTTGCCGAAGGAACGGCAACGATCACTGTAAAGACGGATGACGGAAGTTTTACGGCCACCTGTGATGTTACAGTGACAAGCGATGCACCTGCCTTCGACGAAAGCAAATACCATTTCGACCTCTTCCTCACAGTCGGGAAACATGGCGGCATGAGCAGCAAGAACACAACAATCGTCAACAGCATCAGCAAACTGACAGCCGATATGGGAACCATCACCGTCAAAGGGGAAGGGACCGAACTGGGAGACTATTCTATGGAAAGCATCTCGAGGGGTAAATATTACTACCAGATTCCTTCAAGCAACGATGCTTTCGTGAAGTATCAGATTAAGGAAAATAAGGTCGTGGAGACAGCCAAAGTCCCGTTCAAGACAAATACCTATAAGGTACGTTCTTATACTCACGCTTGGATCGATGACAATACGCTCGTTATCATGGCTGCCAATGGCGATGCAAGCAAAGTCCTCTGGACAAAGCTGAACGCCGGTAATATGTCGATTATCGAAGAAGGTACATTAGATATCCTGCTGCCGGAATCCGAAGTAGAAGGTGAAGTGACAAAGAAGTTCACCACATCGGGCATCTTGACTTATAATGAAAAGGCAGGAAAGCTCTACTACTTCTATTTTGGTAAAAACGGCCTTTCGGGCAAGAGCGGTAAGACGACAACCGCTTTCTACACAGCCGTTCTCGATCCCTCTACGTTGGCTGTAGAAAGCAATAAACGTAACTCGCTTGTACAGGAAATGGCCGGAAGTGCCTACGGAGAGCTGATGCAAAACTGCGTTATGTATGACGAAAACGGCAACCTCTACCTTGCCGCGTTCAGCGATAAAAATGATATCGAAGAAGGACACCTCTTGCGTATCAATAACGGCGAGACAGATTTCGACCCCACTTACGAAGGATACCCGAATGCAGACGGCAAACTGCTCACCCTCCAGTACCTGGGTAACGGTAAGGCTCTTGCTTATGCACGAAACGATGCATCCGGCACGGCAATTGATAGCTACAGCCATTATTACAGCATTATCGACCTTGCCACAGGCGAAAGGACACGCCTGAGTTATAACGGCAAAGAACTGGCATACAGCGGCGGTCGTTTCTCACAGCGTTCTGTTCTCTTCAACGATAAGGCATACTTTGGTGTAAATACGGAAGCTGACACCAATGCCGTCATCTACATCTACGACACCAAGACCGGAACCGTAGAGAAAGGTGCGGAAGTGGCCGGCGAATTTTACTTCGACATGATCCGTGTGATCGAAAACGATTGATCCGGTTACAATAATCCGAGGATCGTCTCATGTATCGCCCCGTTGCTTGCCACGACTTGTTCGGCGGAAGGCCAAGTGTCGCCGCCAGAGAAGTCGGTCAGTTTACCGCCGGCTTGCATGAGGATCAGACCGCCCGCAGCGACATCCCAAGGGCCGAGGTAGGCTTCGATGCGCGCTTCAAAACGGCCGCAGGCGACATAGCAGAGTTCTGCGGCGGCAGCTCCCATCAAGCGGGTCCCGCCGGCAAAGCCGTATAGCCTGTCTACCAGTTTAAGGGCGACCGGGCGGTAACGGTCCGAGTCGTAGGGAAAGCCGAGGGCGATGAACGCTTTGTCGAGCACGGCGATGTCGCTCACATGGATTTCTTCGCCATTGAGATAAGCTTTGCTTCCTTTCCAGGCGTAGAAACATTCGTCGCGGCAGACTTCATAGACGACACCCAGTAATAGTTCCTCCCTATTGCGTAAAGCGATGCTGACGCAATAGGGAGCGATATTATGAATATAATTGGAGGTCCCGTCCAGCGGGTCGACCAACCAGCAGTATTCTTCGCCGGCGAGGCTGCCCGTGCCTTCTTCTGCAATAAAACCGGAGCCGGGTAGCAGGGCGGAGAGCTGTTCGATCAGCCGGCGTTCCGATTCTTTATCCACATACGAGACGTAGTTATGCGCACTCTTTTCTTCCACCCGCCCGCGATCGAATTTACGCCGCTCATCCCGCAGGAAAGCGCCGGCCGTGCGGGCTATTTGCTGTACTTCCGTACAAAGATTTTCCAGATTCAACATGACTTTATGTTTTATTCCGGGACAAATGTAAGACGTTTATTGGTTTTCCTTTATTTTTCTCCTATTTTTGTTAACGGAATGTCAAACAAAACATCCCTTTTAACCGTTATGAATATAACGAAAACACACAAGAAAGATACATGAGACGCTGGATGAAACGGATAGGAATCGTATGTTTAATACCAGTTGTATTGGTCATACTGATTTCCGTTCTTTTATATATACCTCCTTTTCAGAATTTCGCTGTGCGGTTAGCTACCAAATATGCCGGCGAAGCTACCGGTATGGATATAGGTATCGGACAGATACGCCTTTCCTTCCCGTTGAACCTGACTGTACGGGATGTGCAGGTAGTGGCTCCGCCCGATACGTTATTATTGTTGGAAAGCTTTCAGGTCAATATCCGCCCGATGCCCCTGTTGAAGAAAGAAGTGTTGGTGGATGCCATCGACCTGCGGGGTGTGAAAGTGAACAGCGGCAAACTGATCGAAGGAATGGAGATCAAAGGTGTATTAGGCAAACTCTACGCAAAAGCCGACCGCATCGACCTCGGCAAAGAAACGGCGAGACTGAATAAAATAGACCTTTCGGACACGGCCATCACCTTGATGATGAACGATACGACAACGAAAGAAGATACCGCTTCGACCGCTGTCAACTGGAAACTGCTGTTGGACGAAATCAATCTCGATCGTGTAGCTTTCGCCATGCAGATGCCGGACGATTCGTTGCGCCTTTCCACCTATATCGATAAGGCGGGGCTGACCGAAGGGTTGGTAGACCTGGGTTTGGCGCGCTACAGTGCCGCCCGCTTCCTTCTGTCCGGTTCTTCCCTGGGGTATGACGGCAGCTACGGCGATCCGACACCGGGTTTTGATCCGTCGCACATAGCGCTTAGCGATGTGAATATAAAAATTGACTCTCTCCTGTATGGAGGGAGGGATATCAGCGCACAGATCAAAGAGTTTTCGGCTAACGACCGTTCCGGCCTGGTGCTCAGTTCACTGACCGGCAATATCCACAGCGACAGCACGACGATACAGGTGCCGGGACTTCTTCTGAAGACTCCTTATTCGGATGTCCGCCTGTTGGCAACTATCCCGTGGAGCACATTTGATGAAAATCCGGGCGGCAGCCTGCATACCTTGCTGACGGCTTCTGTCGGGAAGGAGGATGTGTTTATTTTTGCCGGTCCGCTGCCGGATGATTTCAAGCAAGCCTATCCGAAAGAAAGCATCAGCTTGACCGTCGGTGTGGAAGGAAACCTCGCTGCTCTCCGCCTGCGCCAGCTGAAAGGAAAACTGCCGGGCGTGTTCGATCTGAATGCCACAGGCGAGGTGAAGGCCGTCACGGACAGTATCCGCCGGAACGGGAAACTACAGTTGAATGCGGAAACCGGCAATCTCGATTTTATCCTCACTATGCTGCCTGCTTCCGAACGCTCGCGTTATAACCTTCCCGCCATGAAACTGACGGGTGAGGCTGCCTTGCAGAACCAGGAGTACAAGGCCGATCTCTTATTGACACAGGATCAGGGAAAAGTGAAACTGGCGGCACGCTATAATCCGGTGCGCGAATCGTATGAAGCAGACCTTCAGGTCGACAGCTTGAAGCCGACCAATTTCCTGCCTAAGGACTCTCTTTATTATCTGGCCGCCACTATCCGGGCAGAGGGAAAAGGATATGATCCGTTCCTTGCGTCGACCTGGGCGAAGGTGGACGGGAAGATCAGCAATATCGAATACGGAACGTATGCCGTTTCGGATGTCAAGCTGGACGGTTCGTTGGAAAAGAACCTCCTGAAGTTCGACCTGCTCAGCCATTATCCGTTGGCCAAGATGGATATGTCGCTGAACGCCACGCTTCACAAGAAAAAGGTCGAAGCCATGCTGATCGCCGATGTACAAAACTTCGACTTGTACGGCATGCACCTGATGAACGATTCGCTTGCCACCTCCTTCCAGCTTTTTGCCGAAGCGGAAACGGATATGGGCAAGAACAACCTGCTGGATGTAACCCTCGGCAACTGGGAACTGGTCAGCCCGACCGGTAAATTCCATCCGAAGACACTGACGCTGCATGCCCGTAGCGACAAAGATACGACCCGCGTTTCTTTCCACGCCGGCGACCTGGGGATCATGTTGACCGGTAATGCGGATATCGAAACGATGGCGGATAAATTCACTAAGATAAACGAAGGGTTGACCCGGCAACTGGAGCGCGATTCGATGATCGACATCCCCGCTTTCCAGCCGCTCCTTCCGGATATGAACTTGAAGATAACGGCAGGCAAGGACAATCCGATCTACAATATCCTGCAACAATATACCATCAGCTTCGACGACCTGAACATCGAGGCCAGCACTTCACCGGAACAGGGCTTCTTCCTCGATGCCGACCTCGCCAACTTGATGCAGGATACGACGCGCATCGACACGATCTGCTTGATCGTGCATCAGGATTCATTGGGCTTGCTCTATGACACCCGTGTCATCAAGACGAAGTATAGGAAGCAACAACCGTTTACCGCAGGTCTGAAGGGACAGATACGGAATACGTTCGCCGACGCCGAACTGCGCTATACGGACGGGCAGGGCAAGACCGGCATCCTCTTGGGGGCGCGCATCGACAAGGAGCGCGAAGGTTTCCGCCTGCATCTCTTCCCCGAAGAGCCGATCCTGGCATTCCGCCCGTTCAAACTGAATGCGGACAACTACGTTCTATACAGGAACATCAAGGATATTGCGGCCAACGTCCGGCTGACAGGAGAAAACAATGCTTCCCTCTGGATTCATTCGCTTGCCGGAGGAGACGGGATGCAAGAGATACATGCCGAACTGAGCCAGATCGATCTGGATGCCATTACCAAAGGTTTCCCGGACCTGCCCTCCATGCGGGGAATGCTAAGTGCCGACTTGCAATATGCACCGTCGGACAGCAGCTTTATGGTAGTGGCGGACGCTCACATCGACAGCCTGTTCTATGAAGACGGACGGGTCGGCGAACTGATGTTTAACACCGTTTACCTGCCGTTGAGCGACAAGGAGCATCAGGTCGATATACATCTTTTCCGCGATCGCGAGGAAATAGCGGCTATCAACGCTTATTACAGGATGGGAAAGACGGACTATTTAGACGGGAATATGGACATCACGCATTGCCGTTGGATATGGTGAATCCGTTCATTCCGGAGAATATGGCGAAACTGACAGGAGACTTGCAGGGGGAACTGGCCATAACCGGAAGCACCTCCGCCCCTGAAGTCAATGGGTATATACGGATGGACAGCTCTTCCGTCTTTGTCACGGCTGTCGGTTCATCTTTCCGTTTCGACAAGCAGGAGATCAAGATAAAGGATAACCTGATCAGTTTCAACCAGTATAATATCTATGCTTCGGGAACGAACCCGTTCGTTATCGACGGGACGATCGATATCCACAATCCCGCGCGGATGATGGCGAATCTGAAACTGTCGGCCCACGATATGCAATTGTTGAATGTGAAACGCAACAAAGAAAGCATGGTCTACGGCAAACTGCTCGTCAACCTCAACTCGACGGTCAAAGGGCCGCTCGACGCTTTGGTTATGCGGGGTGATTTGCAACTGTTGGGAGGGACGAACGTCACCTATGTGATGCAGGATTCTCCGCTTACGGCGCAGGATCGGTTGGCAGACCTCGTCACCTTCACTGACTTCTCCGATACGTTGATGATGCGCCGCCACCGGACGGAAGCGCCTCTTCCCATCGGTAGCCTGGATATGTTGATGACGATTCGTATCGACCAGGCCGTACGCTTGAATGCGGACATTACACCGGACCAGTCGAGCCGCGTAGAGCTGGAAGGCGGCGGCGACCTATCGTTCCAATATACGACGCAGGGCGAAATGATCCTGAACGGACGCTATACGCTTTCGGGCGGTATGGTGAAATATGCCATGCCGATCATTCCGCTGAAAGAGTTTACGATACAGGACGGCAGCTATGTCCAGTGGAGCGGCAACCCGATGGACCCAATGCTGAACCTGACGGCTACCGAACGGATGCGTGCTTCGGTCACACAGGACGACGGCAGCTCGCGCCTTGTCACCTTTAATGTCGGCGTGGCAATCAAGCAGACATTAGAGAATCTGCAACTGCAATTTATCCTCTCTGCCCCGGAAGACCAGTCCATGCAGCAGGAGTTAGATAAGATGGACGAAGGGCAACGGTCGCAGATCGCCGTCACGATGCTTGTCACAGGTATGTACCTCAATATGAGCGATGTCGGCGGCGGAGGCAAGAAGCCGAGTCTCGACATGGGAGCCGCGCTTAACAGTTTCCTGCAGAGCGAAATCAACAACATTGCCGGCAGCGCCCTCAAATCGGTCGACATCACATTAGGCATGGAGCAGTACGACCAGAACGGCACCGGAGCAGGCGGTGAACGTACGGACTTCTCCTTCCGCTTCGCGAAACGGTTCTATAACGACAGGATCAGTATCATATTGGGCGGACGCGTTTCCACCGGTCAGGATGTCAACGCCGGGCAGTCGCAGCAGTTCATCGACAATGTCTCGATCGAATACCGCCTCGACGGCAGTGGTACGCGTTACATCAAGCTCTTCCACGACAAGAACTACGAGAGCCTGTTAGAAGGCGAGATCACGGAAACAGGCGCCGGTATCGTCCTCCGTAAAAAGATGCTTCACCTCCGTGAACTCTTCATCTTCAAAAAGAACAAACCCAAACCGGTAGCGGAAGAGAAACATTGAGCCCTGTAAGGGCGGCAGATCATAGCCCGGGGTGTAAACCCCGGGTATAGTAAAGATATAATTAATTTAAGCCCTGTAAGGGCGACACAAAACGATAATGCATTCATGAGAAAAGATATTGTATGGATTAATAATTGGTATCGCCCTTACAGGGCTCTATTTTATAGGGGAGGCCCCTTTTACCCAAGGCTTACGCCTTGGGCTGAGATCTGCCGCCCTTACAGGGCTTGGAAAATACGAGTTAATAACCCTGATAACAGTATTATAATGGAACGGTATTTCCCTTTTGCTTGGAAAATACAGGTTTGATAGCCCTGTAAGGGCGGCAGATCTCAGCCCAGGGTGTAAACCCTGGGTACATAAGAAAATATTTTTATTATTTAAGCCCTGTAAGGGCGATACCAGCATCAACTATAAATCGATATGTCACAATCGCTCACTAAAATATATATTCACTTGGTATTCTCGACCAAAGATCGGTTTCCTTTCATCACTCGTGAATGGAGAAACGGATTACATCGATACATAGGTGGAATTCTAAATCAGACAGATAACGCCCCGGTCTGCATAGGCGGAATCCATGACCATGTGCATATCTTGTTCATTCAGTCCAAATCATGCAGTCTGGCAGATATTATCCGGACAGTTAAAAGTAATTCAAGCAGTTGGATGCAAGAGCAAGGTTGCAGCAAGTTCTGTTGGCAAGGTGGATATGCTGCGTTTTCAGTCAGTTCTTCAAGAAAGGATGCAGTCGAGGAATATATATTAAATCAGGAAGAACATCATCGAAAGGTTACGTTTGCGGAAGAGATACAAGCTTTTTGCAAAGCCTATAATATAGATAATTATGAGGAAAGATATTTCATGGATTGATACGATGTTTCGCCCTTACAGGGCTCTGGATAAGGGGAGGACTACTTCTTAGCCATGGTTACCACCTGGGCTGAGATCTGCCGCCCTTACAGGGCTTTGAGAGCGATTACTTTTATGGGGCTTTTGATGCTTTTACTGGCATCCTGTTCCACCACCAAGAACTTGCCGGAAGGGGAAGTGCTGTACACGGGGATTAAGAAGATCGAGGTGACGGACGAAGACAAGAGTAAGGAAGGAGAAGAGGCGCTGACGGAAGTGGAGGCTGCCTTGGCCTATCCGCCCAACAATGCGCTGCTGGGAAGTTCGTCTATCCGCGTCCCTTTCCCGTTCGGGCTATGGGTGTATAACGCGTTTGTCAACAAGAAAGGGAAGATCGGCAAGTGGATATTCAACAAACTCGCCGCCAAACCCGTTTTCATCAATACCGTGAATCCGGAAGTTAGGACAAAGGTGGCCTATAACCTGCTACGCGAATACGGCTACTTCAACGGGGCGACCGCTTATGAAGTGGAGCCGGACCCTAAGAACCCTAAAAAGGCAAAGATCAACTACATGGTGACGATGAACAATGCCTATACATACGACAGTATCGCCTACGTCCGCTTGCGCCACCGGATCGACACGCTGATACAGCGGAACATCGGTGAACGGCTCTTGCACGACGGCGACAACTTCAACGTCACGCAACTCGAAGCCGAGCGGCAACGTATCTCTTCCTTGCTCCGCAACAACGGATACTATTATTTCCGTCCTGAATTCATCAACTACCAGGCGGACACGATCATGAATCCCGGAAAGGTAGCGCTCCGCATCTCCACCCGGCCGGGACTGCCCCGTAACGTGCTGCGCCCCTGGAAGATCGGCGATATATCGGTCAACCTGAGCGGGTACAACAACGAACCGCCGACAGACTCTGTCAAATATAAGGATATGACCATCTTTTACGAAGGGAAACTGCGCGTCCGCCCTGCCGTTTTATACAACCGGCTGAAATTCCGTCCCGGCGACATCTATTCGCAGCAACAGCAGGAAAAGACACAGACAAACTTCTCCCGCCTGGGTATCTTCCGCTATTCGGAAATGCAATATACGCCGCGCGACACATCCCGCCGTTGCGACACGCTGAACCTGCAAATTAACACAGTCTACGACCTGCCGCTGGACGGTGAACTGGAACTGAACGTAACGACCAAAAGCAACGATCAGACAGGTCCCGGTGCAGTATTCAGTGTCACGAAACGAAACGTGTTCGGAGGAGGGGAGACATTCGGCGTCAGTATGCGCGGTTCTTACGAATGGCAGACCGGTAAGCGGGTGGCGGGCAACAGCTCGACCATCAACAGCTGGGAGTTCGGCGTCAGCGGGACATTGACCTTCCCGCAGGTACTCTTCCCCAGCCTGTTCAAGGACGACATGAAATATCCGTCCAGCACCTCTTTCCGTATTTATGCGGACCAGCTGAACCGTGCCAAGTTCTTCAAGATGTTAGCATTCGGCGGAAGCGCCTCGTATGACTTCCAGCCCTCGGCTACCAGCCACCACTCGGTGACGCCGTTCAAGCTGACTTACTCGCTGCTGCAACGAAGAACAACCGAGTTTAATGACATTACCAAGGATAATCCCGCCTTGGGACGAAGTCTTGAAGACCAGTTTATTCCCTCTATGGGATATACTTATACCTATGACGATGCATCCATTACGACTAAGCGGAACCATCTCTGGTGGCAATCGTCCGTCACGCAGGCCGGTCTTATCATCGATGCCGCCTATGCCATTGCCGGAAAGAATTTCAACGAGCGGGAAAAGCATTTATTAGGAAATAAGTTCGCCCAGTTTGTCAAGGTCACCAGCGAGATACGCTACAACTACGACTTGGGGCATAGACAACACCTCGTCGGCCGCTTGATGGGAGGAGTCGCCTATAGCTACGGAAACGCAATCACGACTCCTTATAGCGAACAGTTCTATATCGGCGGTGCCAACAGTATCCGCGCTTTCACGATCCGAAGCATCGGGCCGGGCAGTTACCACCCGACGGATTCGAAATACGGTTACCTGGACCAGACGGGGGACATCAAGTTCGAAGCCAACCTGGAATACCGTTTCCCGATCTTGGGCGACCTGCACGGGGCTACCTTCCTGGATGCCGGTAACGTATGGCTGCTCCGCTACGACGAGAGCCGCCCCGGCGGACAGTTGAAATGGGGCCGCTTCCTGAAGGACTTGGCTTTGGGCACAGGTGTCGGATTGCGCTACGACCTGACTTTTCTCGTTATCCGCCTGGATTGGGGTATCGGCTTGCACGTGCCGTATGATACCGGCAAAAAAGGTTACTACAACATCACAAATTTCAAGGACGGCATGGGTGTCCATCTGGCAATCGGCTATCCGTTCTAAGGAATCCTCCAGTTCGTGGGCGATGCCGACTTTACACCCCTTTCTTGCCGATTTCTCTTGGTTCTCGGAAGGGGTGTACTACTGAAAAATTATACAATATCCCCCCTTTTGGACCGTTTTTCTATTTCGTCCGAAATCTTGATCGATTTTGGATTGACTCTTTTTACGGTTTAAACTCCCCTTTCTGACAATAGGAAAAACGAGGTGCGCAGTCCGTTTCGAAAAGCGTGCAAATTGATTACCGAAAGATGGAAACGCCGACAAAGTGATAAAGCTTAACTCCCGGAGAATCGAATATTTGAAAATAAAACGGACGGTGTCCCAAATATCCCAAGGAAATTCAGGTGCTTTTTTGCCCTTATGACGGTCCTCTTTCCAATTACGACCGTCCAAATCGCCATTACGACCGTGCTAATCTTCGCGAGGTGCCGAGTGCACTACACATTAGCACGGT